>NZ_WKFH01000003.1:1740000-1827500 GCF_014884385.1 Phycobacter azelaicus
CGATGCGGCTTTTTTCGCCATATTTTACCTCGGCACGCACGGTTTCGTAGTCTGCCAGCTCAGTGATCTGGCGAGCCTCCAGTGCGGCGCGCAGGGCGCGGTTCGGCACCGAGGTGTCGACGCCGGTGAAATGACCGTTCTCATGATCGACGAGACGCCAGCCGTATTTCAGTTTTTTCTTTGGATCATCGTTGGGCTCGAGCCAGATTTTCATGCCCGGCTCAGCCAGCCCCATCATCGATCCGGGGTTGGCGCAGTGGGCCGTTACTTCGCGCCCGTCTTCCAACTGGCAGTCAGCCAGAAAGCGTTTGTAGCGGCGGATCAGGCGGGCGGGGATCAGAGGGGTTCCAAAGCGCATGTCCTTGGGCCTATACCTGCCGTAACACCGGATCAAGAGGAGAGGCGCCATGGGCAATCCAACCGCTGCAATGCTGGTTATCGGGGATGAAATCCTGTCGGGGCGCACGCGCGATTCGAACATGTACTTTCTGGCTGGGGAACTCACCAAGCACGGCATCGACCTGAAGGAAGTGCGCGTGGTGAGCGATGATGAAGAGGCGATCATCTCAGGCGTCACAGCCCTGTCCGAGGCGCATGACCATGTCTTTACCAGCGGCGGCATCGGCCCCACCCATGACGACATCACCGCCGACTGCATCGCCAAGGCATTTGGTGCGCATCTGGATGTGCGTGAAGATGCCCGCGCGATCCTGCAGGAGCACTATGACAAATCGGGCACCGAGTTGAACGCGGCGCGCCTGCGCATGGCGCGCATTCCTGATGGCGCCGGCCTCATTGAAAACCCGGTTTCTGCCGCTCCTGGGTTTTCCATCAAGAACGTGCATGTCATGGCGGGTGTTCCGTCGGTGTTCGAGGCGATGGTGGCCAGCGTTCTGCCGACCCTGACCGGGGGTAGCCCTTTGTTGTCGCAGACCCTGCGCGTCATGCGCGGAGAGGGAGAGATTGCAGGCCACCTGTCTGCCCTCGCGGCAGATTTCACTGATCTGTCGATCGGCTGCTACCCGTTCCAGAAAGACGGAGCCTTTGGTGCCAATGTCGTCGTGCGCGGTGCTGACGGGGCGCAGGTGGATGCGGCGGTAACCCGGCTGGCGCGGGAGCTGGGCATTTGAACGCATCCCCTGTGAAAACCGACCCCCGCTATTATGCGGTTGTGGACGGCACCTGGCCACCTGCGTACAAGCGCGACCTTGGTCCAATCACCCTGCGACAGGGGCAGGGGGGCGGCAGCCGGGTCTCGGCAGCCACAGCAAACGGACCTGTCAGCACCGATGATATTACCGCTGCCGAAGCGGCAATGCAGGACATGGGGCAGGATTTGCTGTTCATGATCCGCGATGGTGACGATACCCTGGATGCCCAGCTTGAGGCGCGTGGCTATGTGATCAAGGATCCGGTGAACGTCTGGAGTTGCGCACCCGAGGTTCTGACCGATGTTGCGATCCCGCGCGTAACCACCTTTTGCGTCTGGGAGCCTTTGGAAATCCAGCGCGAGATCTGGATCGCAGGCGGCATTGGCCCCGCGCGGATGGCCGTCATGGAGCGGGCCAAGGGGCCAAAGACCGCCCTTTTGGGGCGCTATAATGACAAACCGGCTGGAACGGGTTTTGTAGCCATCCACGATGGTGTCGCCATGATCCACGCGCTAGAGATCCTGCCGCATCAGCGCCGCAAGGGCATGGGGGCCTGGATGGTGCGGCAAGCGGCCTTCTGGGCGGTCGAGCAGGGTGCGCGCGAGCTGGCGCTGGTCTGCACAAAGGCCAATGCGGGTGCGAACGGTCTTTATGCCTCACTTGGAATGCGTCACGTGGGGCAGTACCACTACAGGCACAAACCCTGAGGGAGGAGAGACCCGACCATGACCGACCAGCAAAATCCCACCGCGCTTGATCTGCCGCAGGTGGATCCGCTGCCGCCTGCGACGCAGAAGTATTTCGACATCTGTCAGGAAAAGCTGGGTATGGTGCCCAACGTCTTGCGCGCCCACGCGTTTGATATCGACAAGCTGAACACCTTTACTGCGCTCTATAACGATCTGATGCTGGGCGAAAGCAACCTCAGCAAGCTGGAGCGGGAAATGATCGCGGTGGTGGTCTCCTCCTACAACCGCTGCTTTTACTGCCTTGTGGCCCATGGCGCGGCGGTGCGGCAGTTGTCGGGGGATCCAAAACTGGGCGAGATGCTGGTGATGAACTACCGCGTTGCACCGCTGGATGCGCGCCAGCGCGCGATGCTCGATTTTGCCTTGCAGCTCACCCGCGCCAGCGCCGAGGTCGAAGAGGCAGACCGGCAGGCGCTGCGGGATGTGGGCTTCACTGACCGTGACATCTGGGACATCGCCAATGTTGCTGCCTTTTTCAACATGACCAACCGGGTGGCCAGCGCCACGGCAATGGTTCCGAACGACGATTACCACGCTCAGTTCCGGTGAGCGGACGTGGCTTGATATCCTGTGTCGCGGCCCTTTTGGGGGCCGCGATCTTGTCGGCGGCGAGCAGTGCCAGAGCAGAGTTGATGCTGCCTGTCGGCGCGCAGGTGCTTGCTACGCGCGAGACGCCGCTTGGCACATATGGTCTGCCTGTCGGTGTTGCGGAAGCGGAAGGGGTGCCACAGCGCCTGCTTGAGGGCCGCGTCCTGCGTAAGACATGGCGTATTCAGGGCGATTCGACCGTCCTGCAAATCCTTGCGCCCCTGCGCGAACAGCTGCAGCAGGATGGGTATGACATCCTGTTTCAATGTGAGGCGCGCCAATGTGGAGGGTTTGACTTTCGCTTCGGGATCGAGGTTGTTCCGGCGCCCGATATGGCGGTCAGCATCGGGAACTATCATTTCCTGTCGGCCATGAAAGGCGCGCGCGCGCTATCCCTGCTGGTCTCTCGCAGCGGAAATGACGCATATCTTCAGGTTATTGAGGTCCTGCCGCCACAGGAGCCAAGTCTGACCGTACTTGCGCCCGCTTCTGCTCAGGACCCGGCGGATACTCCGATGGCACCACCCGCCGAAGCAGACCTTGGGGCGCGGTTGCTCAGTGACGGGCATGTGATCCTCGGTGGGCTGGATTTTGCGACCGGTGCTGCCGACTTGCAAAACGAAACCTATGAAAGTCTGGAGGCGCTCGCAGACTTTCTGACTGAAAACCCGCAGTACGCGGTGGTTGTTGTCGGGCACACGGATACCGTGGGACAGCTCCAAGACAATATCGATCTGTCCCGGCGGCGTGCAGAGGCCGTAAAGGCACATCTTGTTGAAAGCCGTGGAGTCTCCGAGGACCGAATTGCCGTCGAAGGCGTGGGCTATCTTGCACCGATCGGGACGAACCTGACCGTAGAGGGTCGTGAAGCCAACCGGCGGGTTGAAGCTGTCCTGGTGCCGCGCGAACGCCCCTGAGTGTTCCGGGTCATGCGCTGAGGCTGCTGCGCAGCCGCTCTGCTGCCGTTTCCCCAGCGTTCAATGCGCCTTCAATCAAGCCCGGGCTTACGTCTGCCGTTTCCGAAACCGCGAGCCACAGCCGCCCTCCGAGGTGGCCGTGCCGCAACAGGTCCGGGCCGACATCGGGATGCGCGGGCGGCCCCATCAGGTCTGCTGTACTGCAGATCAGACGTTCTGTGCTCCAATCCTGAACCAGCAGGTTCTCTGGACGCTCTGCCTCCTCCCCAAAGCAGCGGGAAATCTGGTCCCGGATAGCGGTTTTCAGCCCGTCGGGGTCACTCGCGCGGGCTACCGGGGGCCAGCCTACGAAGCCAAAGAGCGCCGCGAAGGTGGCATCGGCCGGGGTATGATCATGGATTTCGACCAGCGGACCCTGCCTGCTTGCCACGCGACCTGACAGTCCCGTACCGCGCCAGAAGGGGGCTTTGAATGAGGCTACGACCTTGGCTTGCTGGGCCATCCATGTCGGTGTTGTCTGCATGCAGTGCAACAGATCCTTCGGCAAGCCGGGAATGTCGATCTGTTCGGTGATCACGCGCAGGGGCGCGGCTAGGATGATCCTGCCTGCCGTGTAGGTTCTGCCCTCTGCCGTGGTTGCTTGTAGGCCGGTCGCGGTTGGTTCTATTGCAGCGACCTTGGTTTTCAGAACGACGGTATCGGGGGCGAGCCTTAGAAACAGGGCGTCTATAATGGACGAGGGGCCGCCCCTGATGCGGCTGATTCCATCCTGACCGGGCAGAAACTGCCGATAGGGTGTCGGGCCATATCCGTCGAGGATTCCGTCGCCTTGATCGTATTGATCGAACTGCGGGACTGAAAGGTCTTCTAGCCATTTTGCCACCACCGGCTGCCATTTCGGCCAGACCCATGTGGGGCCAAGGTCGACGCGCTCGTGGGCATCGCCCAAGGGGCAGGCCGAGTGGATGCGTCCACCAATGCGCGCGGCGCCCTCCAGCACTCGCACGTGATGCCCCGCCTGCTGAAGGATGTAGGCCGCTGTAAGCCCGGCAAGCCCTGCACCAATGACAAGGATCTCTGTCTCTTCTGCTCCGGTCATGTCCTGGCTTGTCCGTTGTGCGGTTTGAACAGCCAAAGTAGGTGCGATGATGTAGGGAGCAACCCCGCCCGATAACGAAAGTCGGGCTGTAGCCCCTCTTGACGGTTGCAGGAACATGCCATAGGCAAGGTTCAGGTTGCAGACACCGGCCTCCCGCAGGCGTAATCGCCGTGGTGAAGTTCTGCGCATAGGAATTTCTCTTTTCACCTCCCTGCGTCTCGCGCGGGTGGTAACGCGGGTCCCATCCAACTGGCGAGATCGACGCATGAGGGCTGAAAAGCGATGCACGATCCGAGTTCCAATCCGTATTTGACCGGCCGATTGTCGGCGCTCTTCGCCAAAACGGCGATACCTATCATATTCGTGATGAGCATGAACGGCTTCCTGACCGTGGCCGATGCCATATTTCTTGGTGCCTACGTCGGCGCCGAGGCACTGGCGGCCGTAACGCTGATGTTCCCGTTCTTCATGCTTATCGTTGCATGTTCGACCCTGGTGTCCAACGGCATGTCGAGCCTTCTGGCCCGGCACCTTGGCGGACACCGTTTGCAGGAAGCCCGGCAGACCTATGCCGCGGCGCATTGGCTTGCGCTGATCATCGCGATCTGCCTTATCCTTGCCTATGCGCTTCTTGGAGAGACGGTGATCTTGCGCGCCGCAGACGGGGATAGTGGTCTTGCGTCCCTGGCCAGCCAGTACATCGGCATTCTTGTTTTTTCTTCGCCGCTGCTGTTCGTGTTGTCGATCAACTCGGATGCCCTGCGAAATTAAGGTCATGTCGGTATGATGGCCGCCATGAGCCTGTTGGTGTCGCTCAGCAATCTCGGCTTCAACTACCTGCTTGTTGCCGTTCTTGATCTCGGAGTTGCGGGATCCGCTTATGGCACTGTTCTGGCGCAAGGCCTCGCACTGGGCGCTATCGTGGTTTACCGGCAGGCCCGACTTACGCATCTTCTTCCAAGGGTGGTGTTCTCTCACTTGGGTCTTGGCCCCAGCCTTCGCATTCTGGCACTTGGCGCGCCGCAAAGCCTTGGCTTTGTGGGGCTATCGCTTGGGGCGGCCTCGATTCTGGCGGCGCTGCAGATGGTCGGAAACGAGGACTATGCGGTCAGCGTGACCGCCTATGGGATTGTGACGCGGGTGATGACCTTTGCCTTTCTGCCGCTCCTTGGATTGTCCCAAGCCATGCAGACCATCACTGGCAACAACTATGGGGCCGGGCTTTTTGGGCGAAGTGCGGCCAGCCTGCGTCTGGCGGCTATGATTGCCTTTGGGTTCTGCGGGTTCGTTCAGGTCGCTTTCAGCGCCTTTGCCCCTCAGATTGCCTCTTCCTTTGTTGCCGATGCGGCGGTTGTGGCAAAGGTTGCCGCCATCATGCCCGTGATCGTGGCCTTGTTCTTTGTTTCGGGGCCGCTGATGATGTTGGCTGCCTATTTCCAGGCCATTGGTGATGCTCTGCGTGCCGCTGTCCTCAGCCTGTCGAGGCCCTTCGTCTTTGCCATACCGCTGACCTTTGCGCTGCCGTTGTGGTGGGGCGAATTCGGGGTTTGGCTCGCTGGCCCTAGCGCCGAGGCGCTGCTGCTGTGTGTGGCTGTTGTGCTTTTGTGGCGCCACGAAAGTTACGGAGGCCTGATACAGGCGCTTGTACCGGCAAAAGGGAGGGCGGAGCCATGAGCACCTCGCTTCCCACCCCGGCGCAGGCCAAGGCGCAGGCACGTCAACTCAGGGTTGATCTCAAGTCCGATGGGCGCGAGGTCAGCCATGGGCAGAGCCTTGAGCTTGTGGCCCGTCAGCATGGATACCGCGACTGGAACACCTTTCATGCGGCAATGGGCAATCGACCCCCTGATGGGTTTGCGCCCGGCGGGCGCATCACGGGCCGCTACCTGTCGCAGTCCTTTTCGGCCACGGTGCGTTCGGTCGAGATGCTGCGACCGGGCTGGTTCCGGCTTGAGCTGGATTTGGATGAGGCGGTTGATGTTGTTACCTTCGACAGCTTTTCGAACTGGCGCAAAAGGATACGGGGCACGGTTGGCCCGCTTGGCCAATCCCCCGAAAAGACTTCGGACGGGGTGCCGCATCTTCAGATCGATATCTGAGCCACAAAAGAAAAACGCCCCCGCAGCGATGCGGGGGCCAGTCTTCACGGGAGGTTCGTCGGTCTTGGTCTGCAATCACCACTTGAGCGGGTCGCGATCCGCAAAGGCGTGAACCAGGAAATCGATAAAGGCGCGCACCTTTGGCTGGGTGAATTTGCCGGGCGGATAGACCGCATAGATGCCTTGGGTCTCCACCGGAAGGTTGGGCATCACATCTTCGACCAGACCTTCTGACATGGCTTCGGAGTAAAGGTAACTGGGCAGGTAGGCGATGCCGAGGCCGGAGATTGCTGCGTTCAGAAGGGATTGCCCATCATTCACCGACAGCCAGCCAGAGGTGCGGACCTGGCGTTTCTCGCCCGAGGGCGCAGTGATCCGCCAGACATTGCCGCTGGACTGGCTGGAGTAGTGCAAGAGCTTGTGTTCGTTCAGATCGTCGATCTTTTGCGGTCGCCCGTATTGTTCCAGATAGGCGGGGGAGGCGATCATGCGCTTGGTGGTTTCTGTCAGCTTGCGGGCGCGCAGTGAGCTATCTTCCAGTTCCCCGATGCGAAGGGCCATATCAAAGCCTTCCGAGATCAGCTCCACGTAGCGGTTGTTCAGAACCATGTTGACAGTGATATCGGGGAAGTCACGCAGGAAATCCGACAGCACCGGGGACAGGTGATTGACGCCAAAATCAGTGGCAACCGAGATCCTGAGCAGCCCGGAGGGTGCCGATTGCATCGAGGTCACAAGGGCATCCGCTTCACCTGCGTCATTGAGCACGCGCCGGGCGCGGTCGTAATATGCAAGGCCGATTTCGGTCGGCGAAACACGCCGCGTTGTCCGGTTCAGAAGCCGTGCACCAAGGCGTGCCTCGAGGCTGGAGACATGTTTGGAGACAGCCGATTTGGAGATCCCCATCTTGCGTGCCGCATCGGTGAAACCGCCTTGATCCACCACATTGGCAAAGGCCTCCATTTCGGTCAGTCGATCCATCTTGCCCGTCCTCGCTCGTTCCTATGACTGAAAGGAATGCCGCCCAATTCGGGCAAGATCGGGGCAAGCTTGGGATAATTGCGGGGTTTTTGCTGCATCGTTCACGCTTGCGAAACGCAAGGGACAACGCCGGTCACGACCAGATTGATCCGCGCCGAAAGCCGGAACCGGATACTTCGTTGTGCGGCGAAGCCTTCGGTCCTGTGCCTCCGCTAGAGAAGCGGTGTTGAACATCAATGCAAAGGACGTTGTCATGCTGACATGTGTGATCCGCTATCAGATCGACCCCGCGAAACGGGATCTGTTTGTTGAATATGCTAGAGGCTGGGGGCAGGCGATCCCGCGTTGCGGGGCGGATCTGATCGGCTACTTTGCCCCTCATGAAGGCTCATCGACGCTGGCCTATGGCGTCTATAACATCGGCAGCCTTGCCCACTACGAGGCCTACCGCGCTCGCCTTGCGGAAGACCCGATCGGACGCGCGAATTATGAGTTCGCCCAGAGGGAAAAATTCCTTGTACGCGAGGACCGGACGTGGCTCAAACGGGTCACGACATCGCATGGAGACAGCGCATGATTGCCATCATTTTCGAAGTCACGCCGAAGCCAGGCAAAAAGGAGGCCTACCTGGAGGTCGCAGGGCGGATGCGGGATCTCTTGCAGGACATGGAAGGATTCATCTCGGTCGAGCGGTTCCAGAGCCTGACAAACCCCGAGAAATTGCTCTCGCTGTCATTCTGGGAGGACGAAGAGGCCGTTCTGCGCTGGCGCAGGCTTTCGGCGCACCGTGCTGCGCAGAAACAGGGGCGAGAGGATTTCTTTGCGGACTACCGGCTGCGTGTGGCTGGAGTGTTGCGGGACTATGGCATGGAAGATCGCGAACAGGCACCGGACGACAGCGTGGCGTTTCACGGCTAGTTCTTTGCATGCCCTCTCGTTTGCACTTTAGCGACGCGCCCTGAACAGGCGGCGCCCTCCCGCCCGTCGCTGGTTCTTTCGCGGGCAAAAGAACCGCTCCCGTTGGGCATAGCACCGCGCGATGCGCGGTGCTATGCCCAAGGCCGCCGAGGGGTTTCGGCGCAGCCGGGGCGCCTGCGGGCGCGGGAGCACTTCGTTCATGGAATGCTCCCGTCAGCCGCTCAGAAGGTAGCTGCCAGTCGCGTGCCCTGGTTGATTGCGCGTTTGGCGTCCAGTTCGGCAGCCAAATCCGCGCCACCGATCACGTGTACCGTGGTTCCCTTTGCCTCAAGCGCATCTGCAAGCGAGCGCTCGGAGAGCTGACCTGCGCACAATACGATGGTATCGGCGGGAACGACGGTCGGGTTCTCGCGCGCCTCCCCGAACGTGACGTGCAGGCCCTCATCGTCGATCTTTTCATAATTCACGCCGCCGACGAAATTGACGTTCTTCATTTTGAGCGCGGCGCGGTGGATCCAGCCCGTGGTCTTCCCAAGCCCCTTGCCGTGTGCCTGCGCCTTGCGTTGCAGCAGGGTGACCTGGCGTGCGGGTGCTTCGGGCTGTGGTCCTTCCGGCGCCAGGCCCGAGCGGTGCTCAGCCGGGTCGGCAACACCCCATTCCTTCATCCAGAGCGGCAGATCCTCGGTGGGGCTGGTGCCCTCATGCAGCAGATATTCGGACACATCAAAGCCAATGCCGCCCGCGCCGATCACGGCAACGCGCTTGCCGACCTCAGCCTTGCCGCGCAAGACATCGATATAGCTCAGCACATTGTCGCGGTCCTGGCCGGGAATGCCCGGATCGCGCGGGGTGACCCCGGTGGCGATGACCACCTCGTCAAAGCCTGTGAGATCATCAGCGCCGACTTCGCGGCCCAGTTCCAGCGTGATGCCTGCATCGGACACCATCGCACGGTACCAGTCCACCAAGCCCCAGAACTCTTCCTTGCCGGGCACCTGTTTCGCCATGTTGAGCTGGCCGCCGATCTCATCAGCTTTGTCAAACAGGGTGACTTTATGTCCGCGCTGGGCAGCCGTGAGGGCCGTCGACAGGCCCGCAGGACCAGCACCGACAATGGCGATGCTCTTCTCCAATTCAGCCGGTTCGATCACCAGTTCGGTCTCGTGACAGGCAAGAGGGTTCACCAGGCAGGAGGTCAGCTTGCCCCCGAATGTGTGGTCAAGGCAGGCCTGGTTGCAGGCGATACAGGGCGCGATGCTGCTGGAATTGCCCGCCTCGGCCTTGGCCACGAAATGCGCATCGGCCAGCAGCGGGCGCGCCATCGACACCATATCGGCGCAGCCGGTTTCCAGCACCTCTTCGGCCACCTCGGGCGTGTTGATGCGGTTCGAAGTGATCACGGGGATCGAGACCTTGCCCATCAGTTTCTTGGTCACCCAGGCAAAGGCCGCCCGCGGCACCGAGGTTGCGATGGTCGGAATGCGTGCCTCGTGCCAGCCGATCCCGGTGTTGATGATCGTAGCGCCTGCCTTTTCGATCTCTTGCGCCAGTTGCACCACCTCGTCATGGGTCGAGCCATTGGGCACAAGGTCGATCATCGACAGGCGGTAGATGATGATGAAATCGGTCCCGACCGCCTCGCGGGTGCGGCGCACCACCTCGATCGGCAGGCGCATGCGGTTCTCATAGGAGCCGCCCCAGCCATCCGTGCGCTTGTTGGTATGGGTGACCAGGAACTGGTTGAGGAAGTATCCTTCGGAGCCCATGATCTCGACCCCGTCGTAGCCGGCCTCTTGCGCCAGCCGAGCCGCATTCACGATGTCGGAAATCTGCTTTTCGATGCCTGCTTCGTCCAGCTCGTTCGGCGGGAAGGGGGAAATCGGCGATTTGATGGCGCTGGGCGCCACGCATTTGGGGCCATAGGCATAGCGGCCCGCGTGCAGGATCTGCATGGCGATCTTTCCGCCTGCCTCATGAACACGGTCCGTTACCACGCTGTGATTCTTCACATCCTCTTCGGTGGTCATCATGGCCGCGCCGGGCAGTACCGAGCCTTCGAGGTTGGGACCAATACCGCCCGTCACCATCAGGGCCACACCGCCCCGCGCGCGCTCGGCATAGAATTCGGCCACCCGGTTCCAGTCGCGGGTCTCCTCCAGACCGGTATGCATGGAGCCCATCAGCACGCGGTTCTTTAGCGTGGTGAAACCCAGATCCAGCGGTGCCAGCATTTTTGGGTACGCAGTCATCGACACTCTCCCTATCCTTTGCACCGCAGGATCGCGCCTGCCGCGCGGTTTGTCACCTGTCAACGCGGCGTCACCCCCTTGCGTGCCCCGGCGGCAGCAGGTCTAATCGGTCGTGCAAGAATGCAAGGAACACCAATGACACCCGAAGACATCGCCAAGCTGCCTTACCGTCGCAACGTGGGCGTGATGATGATCAACGCCGAAGGAGCGGTTTTTGTGGGCCAGCGGTCCGACCGCTACAAGGATGCCTGGCAGATGCCGCAGGGCGGGATAGACGAAGGCGAGGATCCGCGCACCGCAGCCCTTCGCGAGCTGGAGGAAGAAACCGGCGTGCTGCCGTCGCTGGTCGAGATCATCGCCGAGTCTGAGGGCTGGCTGCCCTATGATCTGCCCCATGACGTGGTGCCGAACTTCTGGGGCGGGCGTTATCGCGGGCAAGAGCAGAAATGGTACCTGATGCGCTTTCTGGGCTCTGACGATCAGGTTCGGATCGACACCGATCACCCGGAGTTTTCGGCCTGGTGCTGGCAACCGGTTGAGCAGTTGGTGGAAAAGATCGTGCCCTTCAAGCGTGAGGTTTATGCGCGTGTGGTCGAAGAATTCGAGGGGTATCTATAGGAGGTTGGAATTGAAGAACCTGTGCTACAGCATAGCCGTCCTCGTGGCGTCCTGTGCCATCCTTGGTGCAGGGTCATCTGCCAATGCGCTCAGCTGCGGGCCTTGGGGTGTTGCGGATGCCTATCTAAAGGCCGCCAGTTCCAACCGCTCCTATGCCATTCTCCAGGGGCGGCTCTCATTCGACGAACGCCGCCTGCCGCGAGCCCCTGCGAGCAACCCCAATGCGGCTCCACCGGTCACCCAGTTCCGTGCCTCTTTCAACGGCGTCCTTCTGGGCGCGCGGGATTTCGACCGCAAGGTGCGTGCGGATATGGTGATCGAGGTGCAATGCATGGGGCCCTGGTGTGGCAAGGCAAAATCGGGGGTGGAGTACCTGATCTTTGCTGAACAACGGGGCCGTGATCTGATTGTCCGTTTCGATCCCTGCGCTCAGTTTGCCTTTGCCGGGAATATCCACGCGCTGCGCAAACAGGTGCTCGACTGTCACCGTGGCATGGCCTGCGTGCCCTTGGCGCCGCAGTGACAGCTCTCAAATACCGCTACTCAGCTGCCGTGCGCAGGGGCTTAGGGGCCTTGCCAGCAGCGCCCGGTTTGGCCCCCTGCTGCCCAAGCCACAGGCTGAACAGGGCAAGTCCCGCTCCGATCATCTGATAAAGGCTCAAGATTTCCTGCATGAACAGCCAGCCGAGGATCACCGCCGTCAACGGGCTGAGGACACCAAGCAGTGAGACGGCAGAGGGCTCAATCCGTGCAAGACCCCGGAACCAGAGGATATAGGTCAGCGCGCCGCCAATGAGGCTCATGTAGGCCAGACCCAGGATATTCTCTGCCGTGAAGCTGGGCATCTCGGGAACAGCCCAGACGGTGAGGGGGATCAGCAGCACGCCTCCTGCGGTCAACTGCCAGGCGGTAAAGGTCAGAGGCGGCACCGGCGGCTGCCACTTGCGGGTGAGTACCACGCCCGCGGCCATCGATATTGCCCCGCCTAGGCCTGCAAGAACGCCGATTGTGTCGAGCTTTGCGGCGGGTGTGAGGACCAAGAGCGCAACGCCTGTCATGCTGAGCGCCGCAGCCAGGATTGAGGCCAGTCTGATCGGGGATTTCAGGACCAGCCCGGACAGGAAAACCACCACCAGCGGCTGAACCGCACCCAGTGTCGCGGCGACGCCTCCGGGCAGACGGTAGGCCGACAGGAACAGGAAGGTCCAGAACAGGGAGAAGTTCAGTGCGCCGAGAACCAGCAGCTTGGGCACCCAGCCCGGCGGCGGCAACTGGCGAACCAGCAACAACAGCAGCAGTCCCGCTGGCAAAGCGCGCAGCAGGGCCACGGTAAAGGGCGAATGCCCGGGTAGGAAGTTGGTCGTCACGATATAGCTGCTGCCCCAGATTGCTGGGGCCAGGGCGGTCAGGATCAGGTCTCGGGACTGCATCTGCGTCACCTCCATATATATCTCGAAGTCGAGATAATAGTGTTTAATCTTGACGTCAAGATAGTTTGCCGCGAAACAGAACGTATGGATCATGTGGATTTTATCACCCAGCAATGGGAACAGGAGCGGCCGGATCTTGATGTCACGGCCATGGGTATAATCGGCCGGGTTAAGCGTCTTTATCTGGCGTATCAGTCCGAGATGGAAAAGACCTTTCAGCGCTTCGGGTTAAACGCGGCCAAGTTCGACGTTCTTGCGACCTTGCGCCGTGCCGGCGCGCCTTATGAGTTGTCACCAGGGGATTTGCTGAAAGCCACAATGGTGGCCTCTGGGACCATGACCAATCGGATCGACCGGTTGGAGGCGGATGGGCTGGTGCGGCGAAAGGTAAACCCGGCGGACAGCCGGAGCTTCCTGATCGCTCTCACGGATGAAGGCCTGGTGCTGATCAATGAAGCGGTGGAAGCGCATGTGGTGACCCAAGCAGGTCTGCTTGCGGAAATGGCGCCCGAGGATGTTGCGATTTTCAAGGCGCTTCTGTCCAAGGCCTTGGTTGCTGCAGGCAGTCGCTGACGTCCTGCGGACGGCGGGGGCGGGCGTGGCGCGGAGCGGCAAAGCCGCTCCGCGCCACGCCCAACGGGAGATGGTGCCCCTTGGGGCAGTTTCGACGGGCGGGAGTTTCCCCGTCTCTTGTTTCAGAGAAGCCCTTCGGACTTCAGGACTTCGCGCATGTCTTTTTCGGGGCGCGGACCAATGTGGCTGATCACTTCGGCTGCACAGATGTTGCCGATCTTGGCGCAGGTCTCCAGATCTCGGCCAGTGGCAAGACCAAATAGGAACCCGGCCGCAAACTGATCGCCCGCGCCGGTGGCATCCACGGGTACGACCTTGGTGACGGGAACGTCGATACGGGTATCGCCCGCGATCACCGACACCCCGTCGCCCGAGCGGGTGCAAACCACGAGCGGACAGATCGAGGCGGTCTTGGCCAGAGCCTCTTCCAGATCGTCGGTTTCAAACAGCGACCGGATCTCGGCTTCGTTGCCGATCACGAAGTCCAGCTCGTTCTCGATCAGCGACAGGAAGTCGGCGCGGTGGCGCTCAACGCAGAAGGGGTCGGAAATGGCGATGCCGGGTTTGCCGCCGCCCCGGCGACAGTCCCGGGCCGCTTCCATAAAGGCAGTCTTGCCCTTATCCTTGTCGAACAGATAGCCTTCAAGGAACATGATCTCGGTCTGCCCGGCGACCTCATTCGGGACATCTTTTGAGCTTAGCTCAGAGGAAATACCAAGATAAGTGTTCATCGACCGCTCCCCGTCCGGAGAAACAAAAATCATTGAACGGGATGTGGGCAGCTCACCGCCCGGCACCGGCGGGTTCACGAAATCGACCCCGTCCTCGTTCATGGCGTCCGCATAGAAACGTCCCAGAGAATCGTCATGCACACGCCCGATAAAGGCCGCATCCAGCCCCAGTGCACCTGCGCCTGCGATTGTGTTGGCGACAGAGCCACCAGGCGTCTGCACACGGCTTTCCATCGCGCCGTACAGGACCTCGCCGCGCTCACGCTCGATCAGCTGCATGATGCCTTTCTCGATCCCCATATGGTCAAGAAAGCTGTCGTCGCATTGGCTGATCACGTCGACAACGGCGTTGCCGATGCCAACAATCTGATAGGTTTTCATAGGGTTTTGTCCTCGTATTGGCACAGGTCGCGGATGAGGCAGGTGCCGCACATTGGCTTGCGTGCCTTGCAGTGATAGCGGCCGTGCAGGATCAGCCAGTGATGGGCGTGCTGCTGGAAATCGACCGGGATATTGTCTTCGATGGCGCGCTCGACCGCGTCCACATCCTTGCCGGGGCAAATGCCGGAGCGGTTGCCGACGCGGAAGATGTGCGTATCCACCGCCTGCGCCGGATAATGCCACCACATGTTCAGAACTACATTGGCGGTCTTGCGGCCGACACCAGGAAGCGACTGCAGGGCGGCGCGGGAATTGGGCACCTCGCCGCCGTACTCCTCGACCAGGATGCGGGCCATCTTGATGACATTCTTGGCCTTGTTACGGTAAAGGCCGATGGTCTTGATATGCTCGATGAGGCCCTCTTCACCAAGGTCCAGCATCTTTTGCGGCGTGTCCGCGATCTTGAACAGCTCACGCGTGGCTTTGTTGACGCCTGCATCTGTCGCCTGCGCCGATAGGGCGACAGCCACAACCAGCGTGTAGACGTTTACATGCTCCAGCTCGCCCTTCGGTTCCGGCTCGGCTGCCTGAAAGCGCGAAAAGATCTCGCGCAGGGTGTGGTAATCGAGTTGCTTTGCCATGTTGCCCCTTTTGCCGATCAGACTTGGGGCGCGCAAATGAAAAACGCGCCGTTGGTTTAGCGCTGCTTAGGGACTGTTGCCGATGAGACGTCCTGCTGCGGGCGCAAAGAGCAAATTCCGGGTCGTTTGCTGCGCGGCGCTTGGCTATTCTCGTTCCAGTCAAGATGCAGGAGAGCAGGCAATGACCCTTCAGCCGACCGAAGAGGGCTACCACTATGGCGTCATCCGGCGCGCGATTGAGCTGATCGACGATGGCCGTGAGGACATCGGCCTTGAAGCATTGGCGGCCCAGATGAGCATGAGTCCGGCTCATTTCCAGCGGGTCTTCTCGGCCTGGGTGGGGGTCTCGCCCAAGCGATACCAGCAATACCTGCGGCTGGGTCATGCCAAAACCCTGCTACAAGAGCGGTTCTCGACACTTGAGACCGCCCATGCGGTGGGGCTGTCGGGGTCAGGGCGCCTGCACGATCTGTTTTTGCGCTGGGAGGCGATGAGCCCTGGAGAATACGCTCGCAAAGGGGCGGGCCTTACGATCCGCTGGGGATGGTTTGACAGTCCTTTTGGATTGGCGTTGGTCATGGGCACCGAAAAAGGCATTTGCGGGCTGGCCTTTGCAGCAGAGATTGGTGCCGAGCCGACCATGGCCGACATGCGCGCGCGCTGGCCTCAGGCACACTTTGTCGAGGATCCGATGGCCCTGCGTCCCTTGGCTGAAGCGGTCTTTGCGCAAAAGGGGGAAGCAGTGTTGCACATGATCGGGGCGCCGCTTCAGATAAAGGTCTGGGAGGCTCTGATGCGCATCCCGTCAGGTCATGTCACAACCTACTCCGAACTTGCCAAAGCCATCGGTTCCCCCCGGGCTGTGCGGGCCGTGGGCACGGCCGTGGGCAAGAACCCGGTCAGCTGGCTCATTCCCTGTCATCGGGCTCTGCGCAAATCCGGCGCCTTGGGGGGGTATCATTGGGGCACCGAAGTGAAACGGGCAATGCTGGCGTTTGAAGCAGCGCGCGGAGATGGCCTTGATGGGGATGAAAAGGGTGGGCGGCAAACCGCCTAAACTTGTCAGTTCTCACTTGAGCGGCCCTCGTTCAATCGCGATACTGACCGCAAAACTAGTGCAGCCGAGCCTCAGCTGGGGCGCAAGCTGTCCAGAGCAGTCAGAAGGTTGGCAAAATGACATTCATGAAATTCTCGACCGTGGTGGCGGTCACAGCGGTGCTCGGGCTGGGCGCTTGCACTGATCCCGCCATGCTGAGCAACAGCGGCGGCCCCAGCAAAGAGCAGCAGGGTCTGATTGCAGGCGGCATCCTTGGGGCCGGTATCGGAGCCCTGTCCAATTCGAGCAACAAGACCGGCGCGGTCCTTGGCGGCGCCGCAGTGGGCGCCATCGCGGGCGGTTTGATCGGCAGCCAGCTTGACAAGCAGGAAGCAGAGCTGCGCCAATCGATCTCGAACGACGGCATTTCGATCGTCAATACCGGCGACCGGCTAATCGTCCTGTTGCCTAACGATTTGACCTTTGCCACCGACAGCTCCGCGATCACCCCCTCGGTGCGTTCGGACCTGCTGAAAGTGGCGGACAGCCTTGTGCGCTATCCCAACAGCATGGTTCAGGTGATCGGCCATACCGACAGCGATGGCGATGCGGCCTACAACCAGGGTCTGTCCGAACGGCGCGCCAATGTGGTGGCAGATCAGATCCAGGCGGGCGGTGTGCCCTACAATCGGATCCGCACCATTGGCCGCGGCGAGGAAGAACCGGTGGCCAGCAACCTCACCGAAGAGGGCAAGGCGCGCAACCGCCGTGTGGAGATCGTGATCATTCCGCAGGGGTGACGGTCTTGAACTTTGGGGGCTGAATGGATGCACATGAGCTGCGCGGCGGCAGGGCTTTGCCTCTGCGCAACTGCGACCTAGGTTTGCTGCCAAAGCCACTGTAAACCCAAAGGACCTTTTGATGGCCGAGCCTGTTTTACTCACCCTTTCCGGATCGCTGCGCAGGGGCGCGACAAATCGTATGCTGTTGAAAGAGGCCGCGCGCCTCTTTGGACCCTGCACTCATGTGGAAGGCGACCTGAACTTGCCGCTTTACAATGGTGACGATGAGGATCGTGACGGTGTGCCAGCCGCAGTGCAGGCATTGGCAGATCAGATTGCATCGGCCGATGCTGTCGCGATTTCGACGCCTGAATACAACAAAGGTCCCTCTGGCGCCTTGAAAAATGCCCTTGATTGGGTGAGCAGGGCCGATGGAAAGCCCTGGTCAAACAAGCCGGTCGCAGTGATGTCCGCCGCGGCCGGACGCGCTGGCGGGGAGCGAGCGCAGATGATCCTCCGCAGTTTCATGGTGCCGTTTCAGCCGCGTATTCTGCAGGGCCCCGAAATGCATCTTGCGGATTCATCGAATGAATTTGATGAAAACGGGCAGCTCAAAAGTGAACTCTATTGCAAGACACTTGAGACACTGATGCAGAAGCTGCGCTCTGAAATCGTCGGCTGACTTTGCACGAGGTCCTGTAGCGCTTGCGCTTTGGATTGGGCGGGATAAAGTCGCGCCCATGAGCACATCACACGCGACCTCGCAGACCGAATGTCAGACCGACGTGATGGACCCCGCCCGTGCCGCTGCATTTGAGGTGGCACTGGCGCGGGAGCCGTCCATTTTGGCAGGAAGTCCCTTGCCGCCCTTTTACCATCAGCTCTATTTCTGGTCCCCCCAGGCGCCCAGGGGCCTTGGGCGCGATGGTCATCCGCGTGTTGGGGCTGAGGGCAGTCTGATTCCCGATCTTGGGTTGCCACGGCGCATGTGGGCTGGCGGGCGGTTGCAGTTCGATACAGCGTTGCAGGCAGGCACTTCGGCCGAGAAGCGATCGACCTTGGAAAAGGCGGAGCACAAAGAAGGCCGGACCGGCCCGCTCGCCTTTGTCACCCTGCGGCATGAGATCTGGCAGAAGGGTCAGCTTTGCCTGACGGAATGGCAGGATCTTGTCTACCGGGAAGACCCGGATCCAAAGGCGCCGCAGCCGGTTGCGCCGCAAGCGCGCGTTGACGAGACAGATGCGCGGGAAGAGGCGTTTTCCTCGACCCTGTTGTTTCGCTATTCGGCACTGACCTTCAACGGGCACCGCATCCACTATGATCTGGACTATGCGCGGGATGTAGAGGGCTACAACGGGCTGGTGGTGCACGGCCCTCTGCTGGCGCAACACTTGATGCTACTGGCAGAAGAGGTGATTGGTCCGCTCAAACGGTTTTCCTTTCGGGCGTCGTCACCATTGATGCATTTCGAGACGGCGACCTTCTGCCGGGCTGGCAATGATCTTTGGGTGCGCGGCCCGGACGGGCGGCAATGCATGAGTGCAAAGGCCGAGGCAGCCTGAAAAGGGAGGCTCCCGCCTGCCGGGCCATATTCTGCGAATATGACGCGGGCAGTTGGGCCTGGCGCCGCTGCGCGGCGTGAAAGAAGCTGAGAAACGTTTTGAGGGGCAAGTCCGCCCTCAAATGCGCCTGTCCAAGTCTGTGTGTTGCGCTCCGCGTCAAGGGCAAGGCGCGCGATGCGCGCAGGCTGCGCCTCCCTTGACTCGGATCGAAACGGAAGGCGTGCCCGTCAGAGGTTGTCTTCGACGCGGAAGCCTTCGGGAATTCTGTCCGTTTGCTCCAGGAGTAGATCGGCCATGACCTCGGCCACCTTGGGCGCCATGCCAAAGCCGATCTTGAAGCCGCCATTGGCGATGAAATGGCTGGGCCGGTCCGGCCAGGGACCCAGCATGGGGGCGCGGGATTTGGCACGTGGGCGCACCCCGGCCCACCGCTCGATCACCTCGGCTTCCTGCAGCAGGGGAACGGCGCCGCGGGCGCGGGAGAGGATGTCGTCCAGCTGTTCGTCTGTGCCGGAACCGTTATCAAATTCCCGCTCACTCGTGGAGCCAATACCAACGGTGCCATCCGCATGCGGGATGATATGGAGGCTGTCTGCGTAAAGCTGTGGAGCCTCTCCGGCGTCGTAGCGCAATAGTGCGGCCTGGCCCTTGACGCCGCCGCCGACGGTCTTGCCGGTGATCTGGTTCAGTTTCTGTAAACCCGCGTATCCGGTAGCGTGCAAGACCTGTCCCTGATCGCTGCCGTCAGTAAGGATGGGAACGCCTTTCGCCTTCAGGGCCGCAACGAGGGCGTCGCAAGCGCGGCGGGGGTGCATGCGGGCGCTGAGCGTGTCGTGGATCACCAGGCCGGTGGCGCTGGGCGGTGCCCAGTCGCCGAAAGCCTCGGCCGCGCAGACGGTCCATTTGGCCTGTTGCCCCTCGCTGGTCCGCCAGAGATCAGCGGCGGTGCCTTCGCGCTGGCGGGCCAGTTCCAGCGTGCGGGCGTCGTTGATCGGTTGCAGCCGTCCCGTGCGCCCGTAGCCAGCTGATACACCGCCTGCCTTTTCAACGTCGTCCCAGAAGCGGTGCGCCATCAACAGGCTTTCGAATTGGAACTGTTTCTTGGGGTTCCAGTTTTCCGGTACATGTGGCGCCAGCGCGCCCACGAGTCCGCCGCTGGAGCCTGCACTGGGGCCGAAGGGGTCGATCACCTGTACACGTGCGCCGCGCCGGGCACAGATCCACGCTATGGAGAGGCCGAAGATGCCCGCTCCGCGCACCGTGATATCTGCCATTGCCATTCGCCCGCCCTTTCGCCAGTGTCGCGCCATTCCGCCACATCACTTAGGGGAAAACAGCATGGCAGACCAGCAGGCCAGCCTCAGCTGGCGCGATGGCAGCGTTCCGGTGTCAGACCAGTTCGACGATCCCTATTTCTCTCTGCAGGACGGTCTCGCGGAGACTGAGCATGTGTTTCTGGGCGGCAACGATCTGCCGGTACGGTTTAGACCGGGGTTTCACATCGCAGAGTTGGGCTTTGGCACCGGGCTGAACCTGATGGCGGCGTGGAAGCTGTGGGAGGAAAGCGGTCAGGAGGGCGCGCTGCATTTCACCAGTTTCGAGGCCTTCCCGATGGCGCCTGTCGATATGGCAAAGGCGCTTGAGGCCTTTCCGGCCGTTGCCTCCTGGGCCGAGCGATTTCTGGCAAAATGGAGCGGGGAGGGCAGCTGCGCCTTTGACACTCTGCAGTTCCAGATGATCAGGGACGACGCGCGCCTGTCGCTGCCAGAGTGGACAGGGCAGGCCGATGCCTGGTTTCTGGACGGGTTTTCCCCGGCCAAAAACCCCGAGTTGTGGGGTGAAGAATTGATGGCCGAGGTTGCCCGGCATACGGCGCCCGGCGGCACGGCAGCGACCTATACGGCGGCGGGCTTCGTGCGTAGGGGACTGGAGGCGGCGGGGTTCACCGTAACGCGCATCCCCGGCTACGGGCGCAAGAGACATATGACGAAGGCAGAACTGGCATGAGCACCGCAGAGACACACGAGGCAGGCAACAACACGCGCCTTGGCGTGCTGCTGATGATTGGCGCCACGATCGTCTTTGCCCTGCAGGACGGGATTTCGCGCCATCTGGCCGGGGAATACAACGTCTATATGGTGGTGATGATCCGCTACTGGTTCCTGTCGCTTTTCGTGATCTCCATTGCTTTGCGCCAACCGGGGGGGCTGAAAAAGGTCGCCCGCACCCGGCAGATCTGGCTGCAGATCTTCCGGGGCTTCATCTGTGCGGCCGAAATCTGCGTCATGGTGCTGGCCTTTACCCTTTTGGGGTTGGTGGAAAGCCACGCGGTCTTTGTCTCATATCCGTTGATGATCGCGGCCCTGTCTGGGCCAATTCTGGGAGAGAAGGTCGGGATCTGGCGCTGGAGTGCGATTCTGGTCGGGTTCCTTGGCGTTCTGATCATCCTCGAACCTGGCGTCGGTGTGTTTCAGCCCGCAGCCCTGGTGCCGCTTTTGGCCGCCTTGATGTTCGCCCTTTACGGGCTGCTGACGCGCTATGCGGCGCGAAAGGACAATTCGGCGACCAGTTTCTTTTATGTGGGTGTTGTCGGCGTAGTCTTCATGACCCCGATTGGCCTCTGGAATTGGGAGGCGATGAGCGCGCCGGATTGGGGCTGGATGGGGCTCTTGTGCCTCACCGGCGCGCTGGGTCACTACCTGCTGATCCGCTGTTATGAGGCCGCAGAAGCCAGCGCAGTACAGCCTTTTGCCTATCTGCAACTGCCCTGGGCGGCGATGCTGGGGCTTGTGGTGTTCTCCGAGACGATCCGCTTCAACGTGGCGCTTGGGGCGGGCATCGTCGTGGCAGCCGGGCTGTTCACCCTATGGCGCGAACGCCGCAAGGGTTGAGCCCTTGAGTTCCCGTGAGAACGGGATCGGCAGCGGCACCTTGCCCAGCCGGGCGCGGTAGACCGGCAGGCTTTCGGTGACGCGCATCACGTAGTTGCGGGTCTCATTGAAGGGGATGTGCTCGATCCAGTCGATGACATCGGGTGTACCGTCGCGGGGATCACCATAGCGCTCCATCCAGGCGATAGGGCGTCTAGGGCCTGCGTTGTAGCCCGCGGCCATCATCACCACGTTGCCACCAAATTCTTCGGCAAGGCGTGCAAGATACTGCGCGCCGAGGGTGGCGTTATAGTCCCACTCAGCAGTCAGGCGGGCGGTTTTGTGCTTGTCCAGAATACCCAGTTCCCCCGCGACCAGTTTGGCCGTCGTCGGCATCACCTGCATCAACCCGCGCGCGCCGGCGTGGCTGATTACGCCGGGGTCGAATTCGCTTTCGCGGCGGGCGATGGCGAGGGTCATCTCCGGCGCCATCGGCAGCTTCTGCTCGGCTACCGGATGTAGGGGATAGTAGGCCCCTTTCAGTTCAATACCATACTGCGCTGCACGCTTCCCAATCATCACCGCAAGGTGCGGTTGGTTCATTTCGACGGCCATCTGTCCCATCTGGAAGGCCTGTTCCGTTGGCAGGCTTTCGGTCAGATGGGTAAGAAAACGTTCACCCAGTGAAAGCTCTCCCGCGCGGAGCAATTGAAGCCCAGCCTCGGCGACCGAAGAGTTCAGGAAGGCGGCGCTGCGCCAGTCCGGCAGTGCGGGTGGGTTTGCCAGGTCAGGATCAAACGGGCGCCCCAGCGCTTCAGCGGCAAGAATGCCGTAGAAAGAGGTCTGAAAGGCCGCGCCCTTTGAATACGCGGCATGGGCCTTTTCCACCTGGCCAAGCGCGGCATATGCGCGGCCCAGCCAATAGCCGCCACGACCGACCGAGATGGGCGTTTCGACCGAAGCAAGGAAACGCTCGAAATGCTGCGCGGCCAGCGCGGCATCATTGAGCTTTCGCAGGGCGATGTAACCAGCCAGCCATTCACAGTCAGAATATCCATAGCCCGCCTCTGGCGTGGAAAAGTGATAGGCCGCAAGCTGGTAAGCGCGTTCATTGTTGCCATCGCGCATGTCCTGACGGGCCAGATCCCGGCGGCGGCGCAGCCAGTCTTCGGGGCGGCCAAGCTTTTCGGCGCTCACGCTGCGCTCCATCAGCATTTGGATGGCGCTTTCGCGTCGACCCTTCTGATCACGCCAGTCAAAGCGGTCATAGGCAAGGCCAGCATCGTCTTTCAGACTGTCCGGGACAGCGGCGATCTTTGCATCCACCCCGGCGGCGCGTTCCTGCAGCGCAATGCGCGCCTCGGCCAGTTTGCGATGCCCTTCCGGCACCAGTTCGAGCATCCGGCGTGAGCTGACAAGATGATGATCCCACAAGAGCCGGTCCAGCCGCGCAGTGTGATGCGGTGTGATCAGGGCGCCAAAATCCGCAAGGAATGCCTTCTGAAGCTCTTCGGTCATAGGCATGGTTTGCCAGGCGCGAATGATTTCGGTCTCTCCCTCGCTGCGGCGCCCCGCGCGGATGAGGGCGCGGGCAAGGCTCAACGCGCCTTCGGCCGTTTCGGGGCTGTGGTCCGAATAAAAAGAGATCGTGACAGGGTGAGGCGCCTTGGCGAGGTTTTCCTCTTGTTGACGGCGCAGGTAAGGCAGACCCGGCCAGTCCGGACGCCGTGCCAGGAAGGTCATAACCTCACGCGACGTTCCTTCACCCGCGCGCAGCCGGTGCCATTCAACCAAATCGCGGGCGACGGTCGCCTCGGGACCTGCTCTTTCAGCGGCCGCGTCCCAGTCCCTGTCTCGCACCAACTCCATCGCTTCGGACAAGCTGTCAGACCACGCCGGGCCCGAGCCAAGGATCGGAAGGATCAGCAGAATGAGGGCCAGAATGCGTGTCATCTCTTGCATTTTCTCGTGAACCGGGGATAGAGGCTGTGACGATAATCCGTGACGACCCGGTATCAACTGAAAACCCCGGTTCGTCCACCATTCCGGCGGGGCTTTGCCTGCCGACCACTCGCAACTAAGGGAGCGTGCCCATGTTCAAAGGCTCTATGCCAGCCCTCGTCACCCCGTTTCGCAACGGCGAGCTGGATCTGGATACGCTCAAACACTTGGTAGAATGGCATATCGAGCAAGGTTCGACTGGTCTGGTGCCCGTTGGCACCACCGGAGAAAGCCCGACTCTAAGCCATGAAGAGCATGAAACCGTGATCGCGGAGGTCGTGAAGGCCGCAGCTGGCCGGGTGCCGGTCATCGCGGGCGCGGGCTCCAACAATACGGTCGAGGCGATTCGCTTTGTTGAATTCGCCGCGCGCATTGGCGCCGATGCGGCCCTTGTGGTGACGCCCTATTACAACAAGCCGACACAGCGCGGCATGGTGGCGCATTTCACCGCCCTGCACGACTGCGCCGATATTCCGATCATCATCTACAACATCCCGCCGCGCTCGGTCGTGGACATGCTGCCCGCCACCATGGGTGAGCTGGCCAAGCTGCCGCGCATCGTCGGCGTCAAGGATGCCACCGGCAAGCTGGAGCGCGTCAGCCAGCAGCGTGCGTCCTGTGGAGCGGATTTCATCCAGCTGTCGGGCGAAGACGCCACCGCGCTGGGCTTCAACGCCCATGGCGGTGTCGGCTGCATCTCGGTCACCGCGAACGTGGCGCCGAAGCTTTGCGCCGAGTTCCAGGCGGCGACTCTGGCCGGTGATTACAAGACCGCGCTCGAATATCAGGACCGGCTGATGCCCCTGCACGAGGCGATCTTTATCGAGCCGGGCCTTGTGGGGGCAAAGTACGGCCTGTCGAAACTGGGCCTGTGCAGCGAAGAGGTCCGCTGTCCGCTGACCACGCTGGAAGACAGCACCAAGGCAGCGATCGACGCGGCGATGAAGCACGCAGGCCTGCTCTAAATCCCTCGAACAGCCTTTATGAAGATGTACATCAGCCCCCTATTTGGGGGCTGATTTCATTTTTGGGCAAGTCGTCGCTGGTTAGGGCGGATAGCAGATGTCGCGTCTTGTCCGGATTGCGGATCACATAGATACGCGAGATCCGCCCCACTTCGATTTCAAGGGCGGTCGCCTGCAGGATCCCCTCTGGCTCCAGGCTGAGCATTGCGGGAAGACCATTGAGATGGCACTGGCGCGTCGCAGTAGGGGAATGGTCCGGATATTTTCGCGCCAAACCATCGAGCAATCGCAGGACTTTGGCCGCCCCGAAAATGGGATTGAGCGCGGCCATTGCCTTGCCGCCCCCGTCAGAGATGAGTTGAACATCATCCGCCAACATGTGCTTGAGGCTGTCCAGATCACCCGCCTTGGCGGCCCGAAAGAAAGCTTCTGTCAGGGCTTGGCTCTGGCCCGGTGCAACGGGCGTCTTTGGCTTGCCATCCTGCACCTTCTTGCGCGCCCGCGTGGCCAGTTGGCGGCAGGATGCGGCGCTGCGATCCAGCAGGTCCGAGATCTCGGCGAAAGGCGTGTCAAAAACGTCATGCAACAGGAAGGCCGCTCGTTCGGCCGGGGAAAGCCGCTCCAAGGCCATCAAAAGCGCAACGGAGACATCGTGATCAAGCCCGTCCAATGGCTCATCGGTGAGGATCGGCTCCGGCAGCCATTCTCCCGGGTATTCCTCGCGGCGCACCCGCGCCGATTTCAGGTGGTCCAGACACAGGCGCGAGGTTATGCGGACCAGATAGCCAACCGGATCGCGTACCTCTGACTGCTCCACGGATTGCCAGCGCAGGAAGCAGTCCTGCAGGATGTCTTCGGCATCGCTGACGCTGCCCAGCATGCGATACGCGATCGCGAACAGGCGCGACCGCGTTGCAAGGAACATATCTGCTCCATTCGGTGTCAGAGTTGCTGCTCTCACGCGGCGTTGGCCTCCTGCGTGGCAGGATGCGGTGTGCCAAAGGCGATTGCAATCCGGTTCCAGGCATTGATTGTCGTGATCGCCAGGGTGACGGCGACCTGCGCGTGAGGTGTGAAGTGCTGCGCCAGTGCCTGATAGTCCGCATCCGGAGCACCGGCCGTTTCAATCCGTGTCAGTGCCTCGGCCCAGGCCAATGCGGCGCGCTCGCGCGCGCTGTAGAGCGTGGACTCGCGCCAAGCAGGCAAAAGGTGCATCCGGTCCTCTGTTTCACCGTTCTTGCGGGCATCGTGAGTGTGCATGTGAATGCAGAAGGCACAGCCGTTGATCTGCGAGACCCGCAGTTTGATCAGCTCGATCAGGCTGTGGTCAAGTCCGCTGTCCTTGAGCGTAGCTTCCATCGCCATCATCGGCTTGAAAAGGTCGGCGGCTACGGCGAACTGGTCCAGTCGTTGTGTCATTGTCAGGGTCCTTTTTCTGCGGTTACAGGAACAGGACGACACAGCCGTTTGATGTGTGACAGGAGGCGGCAAAAAAACCTGGGGGCCATTCGACGAAGGCCACCAGATCGTGTTCAGCGCTTACCGTAGTAGAGACCGACCACATGTTCGGCCTCAGCAAAGAACAGCCAGCGCAGACAGGCCACGCCTGCGATATGCAACAGCACCGCAAGGCCCGCCATAAGATGTTTCAGCATCAGGCCTGAAAAGGGCATGACCATCAAGGCAATCGGCAGGGCGAAGGCGAGGGCAAAGCCAATGACGCGCAGCTTCAGCGCGTGCTTGCGCCCCACCACATAGACGAACTCGCGCAGCAGGTAGTTGCTGCCCGTGTGCGGCGGTTCAAACGCGCGCACGGTGCCGCGATCCCCCAGCCCCGTGGCCGTGCCGATGTCAGTGCCCGACTGCGTCAGCGCCTTGTCCGTCTTTGCCCAATAGATGAGCTGTATCGCCCCAGCCAGCGCCAGTAGCCAGGGGGCGAGGCTTTCGCGGCCCGCCAATAGCGCGCCACCTGCGATGGAGAAGCTCAGAAACACCATGGGCGTGATCGGGCTGTGCCAGCGCGGGATCGTCTTTAGCTGGGTGTAGATCATCGCGGTGGTGAACACGGTGCCGATGCTGAGCGCGGCGCCGAGCAGGCCGAGGAGACGCCAGTCAGCCTCAAGGAAAACAGCTCCGGCGGCATAGAGCGCCATAACCAGCAGCGTGGAAACGGCAGCGCAGCCTTCGCGGCTGAGCCAGCTGGTCCGCCACTGGCTGAAGGCCTTCCAGGCACGTTCCGGGTGGCCAAGGTGAAAGGTCGAGGCCAGCAGGCCGCCCACGGCCAGCGCATAGGCGATGGCATAAAACACGAAGGCGACCCAGCCTGTAACCGAAGGCATGCCCAGCCCAAGAAAGGCCAGCAACCCAAAACCAAGCCCCGACAGGGTGGTAAAGATGATGACGGAAGGAGCCGGATGCATCAGGAATTTCCTCCGGGCAGTTTATCAAGTGCCTTGTCCAGCCAGCCAAGGAAGCCAGCGGGTTCCTCCGCGACGGGCGCCAGAAGCGGCGCCAGAATGTCGATCTGATCCTCTATCCGGTCCTTGGGGCGGGGCGGCAGGTATTTGTTGACAGGTTTTGTGCCCATCTCGGGCATCAGGTCCATGCCGCCACGGTCGGCGACTAGTTGTGAGACTTCGCTAGCCGGATCGCCCAGATCGCCAAAATGCCGCGCGCCCGCCGGGCAGGTGCGCACACATGACGGCACGCGGTCTTCTTCGGGGAGGTTTTCGTTATAGATGCGGTCCACGCAGAGCGTGCATTTCTTCATCACACCTTCGGCTAGGTCCAACTCGCGTGCGCCATAGGGGCAGGCCCAAGCGCAGAGGCCACAGCCAATGCAGTCGCTTTCATTGACCAGAACGATGCCGTCCTCGACCCGCTTGTAGCTGGCACCGGTGGGGCAGACGGTGACGCAGGGCGCGTCTTCGCAGTGCAGGCAGGATTTGGGGAAATGCACCAGCTGGGCATGTCCCTGCTCCGGTTGCACCTCGTAGGAATGCACGCGATTGAGGAAGGTCCCCGAAGGATCCGCGCCATAGGGATCTTGATCCGACAGCGGCGCGCCGTAGTTTTCGGTGTTCCAGCCCTTGCAGGAAATCACGCAGGCATGGCAGCCGACGCAGGTATCCAGATCGATCACCAGACCCATCTTCCGGCTCGTCTGTGCAGGCAGTTCGGTCATTTGCCCACCTTCCATTTCAGATCCTTGGGACCGGTGTCCACCGGTGAGGTGATCGGCGCGAACGCGGGCTGGCTTTCGGCGATCCCGTCAGGCGGCGCGGCCTTTTCGATCTTCACCTTGAGGTCGAACCAGGCGGCCTGGCCGGTGATCGGGTCCGAGTTGGCCCAGCGAAGCCCGTCCCCTTTGGGCGGCAACAGCTCGTGGATCAGATGATTGAGCAGAAATCCCTTGGTCGCCTCGGGCGCGTTTTCGTCCAGCGCCCAGGCGCCCTTGCGCTTGCCGATGGCGTTCCAGGTCCACACCGTGTTTTCATTGAGCGCGGCCATCTCCATCACCGGGACCGTGATCTCGCCATGCGGAGATGAGACCCGCGCCCAGTCACCGTCTGACAGGCCATTTTCGCGCATCAGTTTCGTGGGCACATACAGGGGATTACGTCCGTGTAATTGCCGCAGCCATGCGTTTTGGCTGCCCCAGGAATGGTACATCGCCATTGGGCGCTGGGTCAGCGCGTTGACGGTGAAGCCTGCGTTGCCCTGCTGGTCCGTTTCATACCAGATTGGCAGCGGGTCCATGGTCGCCTTGATGCGTTCGCGCAGATGCTCGGGCGGTTGACGTTCCCCGTATCCTTCAGCGGCCAGCTGGAATTTTCTCAACGGTTCTACATAGAGCTGGAACAGATAGGGTTCGGGCTTGTCGTAAAGACCCATGCCCACCGCCCAGTCCTGATAGGCGGTGTTCCACGGTTTGTAGTAGAGCGCTGCATCTGGGATATGGCTGACATGAAAGCCGCCGTTTTCGATATAGCGGTCCAATTGCTCAGGGTTCACATCGCCGCGCCCCGACTGGCTGCCATCGCCGCGCCCCGACTGGCTGCCATCGCCGCGCCATCCCGCCAGCGGGCCAATGCCCGGTTTGCGCTCGTGGTTGACGATATAGTCGGCATAGTCCTGATATTTCGCGCTGCCGTCCTCGGCGGTGAAGCCGGGCAGTTTCAATCGGTTGGCCAGTTGCACCAGGACAGTTTGAAAGCCGCGCACGTCCCGGTCCGGCTCCACCACCGGCCAGCGGATGGCATCGGCGGCGGCGTCCGCCTCGCAGATGGGGCGATCCAGCAGCGAGATACAGTCGTGCCGCTCCAGATAGGTGGTGTCGGGCAGGATCAGGTCGGCATAGGCGACCATTTCCGAACTATAGGCGTCGGAGTAAATGATACGCGGGATAACGTATTCGCCGGTCTCATCGGTGTCGGTCAGCATGTCGATGACGCCGCGGGTGTTCATCGATGAATTCCACGACATGTTCGCCATATACATGAACAGCGTGTCGATCTTGTAAGGGTCGCCCGCATGGGCGTTCGAGATCACCATATGCATGAGGCCATGGGCGCTCATCGGGTTTTCCCAGGTGAAGGCCTTGTCGATGCGCGCCGGGCTGCCGTCGTCTTTCAGCGCCAGATCATCTGGCCCGTGCACAAATCCCAGGTGCGGGCCGTCCAGCGCGCAGTCGGGTTGGACGCCGCAGTGGGGCTTGGGGTGCGCAGTGGCGGGTTTGGGGTAGGGCGGTTTGAAGCGGAAACCGCCGGGGACCTCGACCGTGCCTAGAAGGATCTGCAGAACATGCAGCGCGCGGCAGGTCTGAAAGCCGTTGGCATGGGCCGAGACCCCCCGCATCGAATGGAACGACACCGGGCGCCCCACCATGGTTTTGTGCGTCTCGCCGCGAAAATCGGTCCACTCCTGCGGGATCTCGAAAGCCTCCTCAAAGGCTACACGGGCGATTTCTGCTGCGATGGAGCGAATCCGGACGGCGGGGATGCCGCATTGACCGGCCACAGTCTCGGGCGCGTAGTCGTCTGACAGGTAGCGTTCGGCCATCAGGTGGAACACTGGCCGGTGGGTGACGCCCGCATGGCGATAGGTGGCATGAAGATCGGGGCGCACGCCGGGCTGATCAAAGGGCGCGAGCTTGCCGGTATTGCGGTCGATCACCAGCTCCTTGCCATTCTCATCGCGCATCAAAAGGCCTTTCTCTGGCCCTTCGCTGGCGTTCACCAATACCGGCGCATTGGTAAAGCGACTGAGGTAATCAAGATCGATCTTCCCGGCTTTCAGCAGCACATGCACCAGCGACAGGATGAACAGCCCATCGGTGCCGGGAGTGATGCCGACCCAATCGTCCGCCACCGCGTTATATCCGGTGCGGATCGGGTTGACGCCGATCACCCGCGCACCGCGCGCCTTGATGCGGCCAATGCCCATTTTTATGGGGTTGCTGTCATGGTCTTCCGCGACGCCGAACAACATGAACAGCTTGGTATGATCCCAGTCCGGTTGGCCAAACTCCCAGAAGGCGCCGCCCATGGTGTAGATGCCGGCGGTCGCCATGTTGACCGAACAAAAACCCCCATGCGCGGCATAGTTGGGGGTCCCGAAATTCTGCGCCCAGAAGCTGGTAAAGCTTTGCGACTGATCGCGTCCGGTGAAAAACGCGAGCTTTTCAGGCGCGCTTTTGCGCAGGGGCGCCAGCCAGGAAGCCGCCATATCCAGCGCCTCGTCCCAGGTGATTTCCTCGAACTCCCCCGATCCGCGCGGCCCAACCCGCCGCAGCGGCGCGCGTAGGCGCGAGGGGGCGTTATGCTGCATGATCCCGGCGCTGCCCTTGGCACAAAGAACGCCTTTGTTGACCGGGTGATCGCGGTTGCCCTCGATATAGGCCACCTGTTTCTTGCCATTGCTGCCGGTTTTCATGTGCACGTTGATCCCGCAACGGCAGGCGCACATATAGCAGGTGGTCTGACGCACCTCTTCGGAAACCGGAGGAGAGGTGTCGATCTGTGGTTGGTTGAAACCCATGGCTATCCCCGTTCGTCGCGTTCTGGCAGGCTAGGTCGGATGAACCGGCCTTGCGAGAGTTTTCTTCTATTGTTCGGTTTGGTGGGAAAATTTCCCATTACTGCATGCTTTTTCAGATCAGCGTTCTTCCATAGGGATGTAGCTGCGTGGCTCTGGCCCATTATAAAGTGTCAGGGGGCGGATCAGGATATTGCCGCGCTGCTGCTCGATGCACTGGATGACCCAGCCGGGCATCCGGCCGATGGCAAAGATCGGCACATAAAGGTCCATCGGGATGCCATGCAGCTGGTAGATCACGCCGGAATAGAAATCGACGTTCACATTGAGACCGTGGCGCGCGTAGGGCGACATGGCTTCGACTACGGACTGCAGGATCTCGTACCACTCAGGCGCGCCCATTTCCTCGCCCAGCTTGCGAACGCCTTCGCGCATGTGGCGGGCGCGGGGATCTTCCTTGCGATAGACGCGGTGGCCAAAGCCGGTGACGGCTTCCTTGGCGGCGCGCTTGGCTTTCACATAGGCGGCGGCATTTTCCGGCGTTCCGATCTCATGCACCATTTTCATCACGTCCTCGGCCGCGCCGCCATGGGCGGGACCGGCCAGGGTAGAGAGCGCCGTGACGATGGCGCCATGCAGGTTCGCCTCGGTACCGATGGTGACACGGGCGGCAAAACTGGAGGCGTTGGAGCCATGTTCTGCGTGTAGGATGAAATCCACATCCGCCAGGCGCGCCGCATCTGCGCTGGGTTTTTCGCCCTTCAGCATCCACAGCCAGTTGGCGGCATGTCCCAATGACATATCCGGGGCCACCGGATCGCGGCCGTTTCGGAGTGCTTCATGGGCGGCGATGATCATCGGCACCTGGCTGGTGAGGCGAATGCCATTTGCGACAAAGGCCTCCTCGCCAACCGCCTGGCTGGCAGGCTCCAGCGCGGCAAGGGCCGAAACGGCGGTGCGCAGCACATCCATCGGATGCCCGTCCTTGCAGGCGCGGATAATGGCGTGGACCTCGTCTGGCAGAACGCGCGCGGCTTTGAGCCGGGCGTCGAACTCGGCCAGTTCCTGCGTGTTCGGTAGCTGGCCATGGATCAGCAGGTAGCAGACCTCTTCAAAGGTGGAATGGGTGGCCAGATCGTGGATCGAATAGCCGCGATAGCTAAGCTCTCCCTTGGCGCCATCAATGTCCGAAACGCCGGACCGTTCGAAATAGACGCCTTTCAGACCCCGGTTGATCTTGACGTTTTCGCTCATAGCTGGCTCCTTCTTATGGCAAGGGAGAATGATATGTCGGTTCTGGAAAATGCAGTTGAGGCCGCAAAGGCACGGCAGGCGCGGGTGGTCTTTCCCGAAATGGAGGATGCGCGGGTCGCAGAAGCAACCGAGCGCCTGCATGCCGAAGGCCTGTGCCGACCCCTGCCGCTGTCAGAGCCGTCAGAGGCCCATGTGCAGGCTCTGGTAAAGGCGCGTGGCCTTAAAGAGGCCATCGCAAAGCGTATGATTTCCAAGCCCTTGTACCGCGCCGCCGCGATGGTTGCGGTGGGAGAGGCGGATGCCATGGTCGCAGGCGCTGACGTGCCAACACGCAGGGTGATCGAGGCGGCAAGCATCGGGATCGGGCTGGCGGAAGGTGTCTCGGTGCCGTCGTCGTTCTTCCTGATGGTCTTCCCAGACGGGCGCGAGCTGGTCTTTGCCGATTGCGCCGTGAATGTGGCGCCCGATGCGGTGCAGCTTGCCGATATCGCACTTGCCTCTGCGGCGTCAGCCAAGGCACTGCTCGGTTCGGCGCGGGTGGCGATGCTGTCCTTTTCCACCGGAACCTCGGGCGACGGGGAAAGCGTTGCTCTGGTACGTGAGGCGGCAGACCTTGCGGGCTTTGCCGGGCCGGTGCAGGCGGATGCGGCGCTCAACGGGGCGATTGCGGCCAAGAAAGGGATCGAGCCTCTGGATGCCAACGTGCTGATCTTCCCCAGCCTTGATGCAGGCAACATCGGATACAAGCTGTGCCAGGAACTGGCAGGTGCCCAGGCGCTCGGGCCGTTCCTGCAGGGCTTTGCGCGCCCGGTGTGCGATCTGAGCCGCGGGGCCAGCGTCAGTGACATCGTTGCCGCCACGGTGCTGACCGCTGCGCAGGCCTGAGGAACGCTTCGGAAGGTTCTCATAGGGCCTCCGGCAGTTGCGCCAGGGTGTCCATGGCGATCTGACGTTCTTCATCGGCGGGGATCACCCAGATCTTCACGGCCGAGGATTTGCAATGAAGCGCCATCTGGTGCGCCTCGTTCGCGTCCGGGTTCATCCGCACACCGATCCATTCCAGGCCGCGCAGGATCCGGGCACGGATCGCGGTAGCGTTCTCGCCAATCCCGCCAGTAAATGCCACGGCGTCCAGTCCCTCAAGCGCGGCAATCAGGCTGCCCGCGTGGCGCAGGGACCAGTAACAGAAGTGATCAATGGCAAAGGCGCTGTCGGCGCTAGGGTCCAGCATCAGCTTGCGCATGTCGGATTTGCCGCCCGACAGGCCCAGAAGCCCGCTTTCGTGGTTAAGGATCGCTTTGGTGCGCTCCAGCCCATTGTCCTCGACCAGGCGCAAGACTGCATTGGCGTCGATCCCGCCCGAGCGCGTGCCCATGGTCAGCCCGTCCAGCGGCGAGTAGCCCATAGTGGTGGCGATGGACTGCCCGCCCCGGATGGCGCAGAGCGAGGCGCCATTGCCAAGATGAAACGCCAGTAGGCGCGCGGGGAGTTTCTCGCCTGACCTCTCGGGCAGGCGCCGCACCAGTGCCGCATAGGATAGCCCGTGAAAACCGTAGCGGCGGATGCCCTTGGTCTCGATCATGCGGGGGATGGCATAGCGGGTCGCCACATCGGGATTGGTGGCGTGGAAGGACGTGTCGAAACTGGCGAATTGCGGCACGCCGGGGGCCAGCTCTGCCATGGTGTCGATGGCGGCAAGGCTGTGCGGGTTGTGTAGCGGGGCTAGGGGCGTGCAGTCCGCGATCTCGGCGCGCACTTCTGGGGTGATGCGCATCGGTGCGGTCAGCTTGCGTCCGCCATGGACGACACGATGCCCGATGGCCAGTAGTGCGTCCGCGCTGATCTGAGCTTTTTGGAGCGCGCCTAGGATGGCAGCGAGTGCGGACCTGTGATCGATGAAGGGGATTTCGGCCGTCTTCTCGCCGATGATGAGTCGTGAGGCGCCGCCAATGCCCTCTGCCAGACCGTGCAGGCGCTCTGTCAGGCCGCGATCAAAGACCGAGAACTTGATCGAGGAAGAGCCTGCATTGAGGATCAGGATTAGACCACGTTCCATTACAGCACACGCGCGATATTGAGGGCGGCGAGCGCGGTTAGCAAGATGACGACCCCGCGCCGAAAACTTGCCTGATCAGCGCTGGCAAAGCGACGGCTTCCGGCCCAGATGCCCGCACCAAGGATGGGAAAGGCAAGGCCGACGCCGATCAGCGTGTCGATACCGGTAAGGCCGTTTGCCGCCATCACGGGCAGGGCCATCATGTCGATGCCGGTCAGAAAAACGATCATGGTGGCGCGGAAGACGGCGGGCGCAATGGGCTGTGCGGTCAGGAAGGCAGCGGTCGGCAGTCCGCCGACGCCCGCGCTGTTGGCCATGCCTGAGATCACGCCAACGCCAAGGTTTCCGGTCGCCCCGATGGGACGGCGCAACTGCCAGCCGCTCAGCAGGATCAGGCTCAGGAGCAGAACCAGCGTCGAGATCACAAGCCGAGCCTGGTCTTCGCCGAGGCGAGCCATCACGGTCACGGCCGGCACCGTCGCAACGGCAGCTCCCGCAAGCAGCATCAGCGCGCGGCGCCAGTCCACATGGGGGCGGATGCCGCGTGCCTGAAAGGCGGTCATGGCGATTTCGCAGGAAAACACCACCGGGATCAGCGGCAGCGGGTTGGTGACCAAAGCGGCCAGAATGATGAAAATGGCGGAAAAGCCAAACCCCGAATAGCCGCGAATGAAGGCCGCCACGAACAGTGCGGCGGCCAGATAGGCGCCCTGACCTCCATTCAGATCAAATGGCAAATCAAAGGGCGCCGTCATGGCCGTCAGCCGACCTGCTGCGGACGCATGTCGTCGGCAGAGATGCCTGCGACCTCGACCGGGTTCTTCATGGCATCGCGGCGGAAGGGTTCGCCCAGTTCCTGATTGATCATCGCTTCAATGAGGGTGGTGATGCCGTTCTTTTGATCCTCGATGGCCTGCGATAGAGCGGCGGTCAGCTCGTCCATGGTGCGGGCTACAACGCCCTTCAGGCCGCATGCATTGGCGATCCCGGCGTAGGACACCTGCTGGTCCAGCTCAGTGCCGACAAAGTTGTCGTCAAACCACAGGGTCGAGTTGCGCTTTTCCGCGCCCCACTGGTAGTTGCGGAAGACCACCTGGGTCACCGCAGGCCATTCATCGCGACCGATGGCGGTGAGTTCATTCACCGCGATGCCAAAGGCGCCGTCGCCCGCAAAACCCACGACCGGCACATCCGGGCAGCCGATCTTGGCGCCCACGATGGCGGGCAGGCCATAACCGCAAGGGCCGAACAGGCCCGGCGCCAGGTACTTTCGACCTTCGTCAAAGGACGGGTAGGCGTTGCCGATGGCGCAGTTGTTGCCGATGTCGGAGGAAATGATCGCCTCACGTGGAAGCGCTGACTGGATCGCGCGCCAGGCCATGCGGGGAGACATCCAATCCGGCTTGTCGGCGCGGGCGCGTTGGTTCCAGGTCGTGCCGGGATCGTCATCCTCGTGATCCATCGAGCTGAGCTGCTGCGCCCATCGGGATTTGGTCTCGGCAATCATGGCCTTGCGCGCGTCGCGGCCCGCATCGCCTGCGCTGTCGCTCAACTGGTTCAAAATGGCGGTAGCGACCTTGGCGGCGTCTCCTACGATGCCGACCGAGACTTTCTTGGTCAGGCCAATGCGATCGGGATTGATGTCGACCTGGATGATCTTGGCCTCGGCGGGCCAGTATTCCATTCCGTATCCGGGCAGGGTCGAGAAGGGGTTGAGGCGCGTGCCAAGGCACAGCACCACATCGGCCTCCTTGATCAGTTCCATCGCCGCCTTGGAACCGTTGTAGCCAAGCGGGCCCGCAAATAGCGGATGCCCGCCGGGAAAGGCATCGTTGTGCTGGTAGCCGACACAGACCGGTGCATCCAGACGCTCTGCCAAGGCCTGCGAGGCTGCGATGCCGCCCTTGGAGAGGACCACGCCGGCACCATTCAGGATGACCGGGTTCTTGGCGCGCGACATCAGTTCAGCCGCTTGCGCCAGTGCAGCCTCACCGCCGGTGGGGCGTTCGAATTCGACGATGGCAGGCAGTTCGATGTCGACGACCTGGGTCCACATATCGCGCGGAATGTTGAGCTGCGCCGGGGCGGAGGCGCGCTTGGCCTGCATGATCACGCGGTTCAGGACTTCGGCGACACGGGTGGGGTCGCGGACTTCTTCCTGATATGCGACCATATCCTCGAACAGTTTCATCTGTTCGACTTCCTGGAAACCGCCCTGACCGATGGTTTTGTTGGCAGCCTGCGGTGTCACCAGCAAGAGTGGCGTATGGTTCCAATAGGCGGTCTTTACGGCGGTGACGAAATTCGTGATGCCGGGGCCGTTCTGGGCGATCATCATCGACATCTTGCCGGTGGCGCGGGTGTAACCGTCTGCCATCATTCCGGCGCTGCCTTCATGCGCGCAATCCCAGAAGGTGATGCCTGCCTTGGGGAACAGATCGGAAATTGGCATCATGGCCGAGCCGATGATGCCGAAAGCATGCTGAATACCGTGCATTTGCAGGGTTTTTACAAAGGCTTCCTCGGTGGTCATTTTCATGGCGTGTTCTCCTGTGAGACGCAAAGAGGGCCGGGGCCAGGCCGGGCATTGCAAATTGTGTAGGCTGTCGCCCATGTGCGGGTTAGGGCCAGATAGTGTTCCAGATTAGAGCCAGATCGGATTGGCCCTGTGTCACATTTCACGTTGAGGTACATCTTCGGGACAAAAGCGCTCCCTCCCGTCACGTCTGCATCACAGATGCATCGTTCCCGTTGGGCGTAGCGCCGCGCTTTACGCGGCGCTACGCCCAACGCCTTGGAGCGCATCCTCGATGCGTTTCAAGGGGGCGGGAGCGATGCCTGATCGAAAGGTCCTAAGTTTGCTTCAGGCCCTGTGCGAGCAGTGCAAGGCCCGGTTCAATCCGGTTTGCAGGAATGGAAGAATACCCGAGTCGATAAAAGTTGTGCTGACGATGCTCGGGAGAAAAGAATGGCGCACCGGGTTCGATAATGACGCTTTTCTCTTTCAACTGCCGAGCGGCAGCGGCCGTATCGGTGCCGTCCGGTGCACGCATCCAAAGGGACGAGCCCCCGTAGACCCCGCCACCCGAGATGGACAAGCCATGGGTTGCAACAGCCTCTTCGATCACCAGGCGGCGGTTGTGAAGCTCTTTCGCCATGCGGCGAATTTGAGAATCATAGTGTCCTAGAGACAGGAAATAGGCGACCGTGCGCTGCATATGGCCGGGCGGGTGCCTTAAAACGCTTGCTCGCAGGGCTCTGGCTTGCCGGATAAAGCTCTCCGAGCCTACCAGATAGCCAAGCCTCAGCCCCGGAAACAGGGATTTGGAGAAGCTTCCGATATAGATCACACGCCCATCCCTATCGAGGGACTTCAAGGCAGGAGAAGGCGCGCCAAGGAAGGACATCTCAAATTCATAGTCATCCTCTACAATGACCGCATCGATCTCACGGGCGCGGTTCAGCAGTGCCTTGCGCCGTTCCATCGGCATCGTTGCGGTGGTGGGGCTTTGATGGCTGGGGGTGCAGAAGATGACATTGGTATCCTCCGAGATCGCCTCGGGCGGCAGCCCGTCCTTGTCCACCGGGATACAGTCCATCTGGCAGCGCACGTGGCCAAGCTGGTCGCGCAGCGTGTAATAGGTGGGGTCTTCGATCGCCGCCTTCCGTCCGCGGTTCAGTAACAGCTGAATCGCCAGCCACAGGGCATTCTGGGCTCCCAAGGTAATAAGGATCTGTTCTGGCCGGGCAGTGACCCCACGCCGGGGTAGGGTATGGCGTGCAATATACTCGATCAGCAGCGGATCATCCTGATCAAAGTAATCGTTTGTCAGTGCGGAGAAGTCTTTTTGTCCCAGCGCCCGCAAGGCGCACAGGCGCCAGTTTGCATGATCGAACAAGGCCGGATCCGCCTGTCCATAGATGAAGGGGTAACGATAGCTGCGCCAGTCGTGCGGCTTGCGCGGTGTGTCACCGCCGGTGAAGCCGCGCACGATGGCCTGCGACCAGTCCACGGAGTCGCCTGCGCTTTGCGAGGGCGCGTAGCTGGGCGGGATCGGGGCATTTTCCGAAACATAATAGCCCGAGCGCCCACGCGATGTGAGGTAATCATTTGCCAACAGTTCTGTATAGGCCAGCGTCACGGTAATGCGGCTTATGCCTAGGTGGCTGGCTAGTTTTCGTGAAGACGGCAGTTTCTCTCCGACCCGAAATCGCCCTGACAACACGCCCTCCGCGATCATCTCCTGGATCTGTGCCTGCAGGGTTCCCTGGGCATCCGGGTTGAGAAAGAAGGTATCGACGGAAATAGCCATGGCGTGACAGTAGGCTGGCCTTAGGGGGAGCGCAATCTGGACTTAACTGGGGTGCAGGAAATTTCGGTTGACCGCACAAAATAAACCATATAACTAGAAATATAGTTATATGGAGTCGTGATATGCAGTGGGAAGAAGCAGCAGGCGGTTTTGCGGCCATGGGATCCGAAGCGCGGCTGAAGGTATTGCGTTGCCTGATCCGGGCGGGTCATGCGGGACTTATGGTTCAGGACATTCAAGAGCGCACCGGCATCGCACCTTCGACGTTGGCGCATCATTTGAAGTTCCTGTCAGGGGCTGGGGTCGTGGTGCAGGAAAAGATGGGGCGGGCGACCCTCAATCGGGCCGATTTCAACCGCCTGCGGGATTTGGCGGATTTTATTCTCAGCGAATGCTGCTCGGATCAACAAAGGGAGGCCGCAAACGATGGCTGATCTTACTCAGAACCCAACGGTCTCGCGCCAAGCGCTGCGTTGGATAAAAACACCTTGGACCGTAAGCGCTGTTCTGCTCCTTGCTGTGGCGCTGCTGCATCCGGAAAACATTGAGACGGTGGTGCTGTTCGCTGTAAATGCACTTCTGCATACGGGGCGCTATATCCTGTTTGCAGTCCTTTTGCTGTCTTATCTCAAGGCCACGGGGGCCGAGACGATGGTGGCTCGGGCCTTTGAAGGGCGTGAGGTGCGGATGATCCTATTGGCTGCCGTTTTCGGCGGTTTGGCGCCCTTCTGTTCCTGTGAAGTGATCCCCTTCATTGCAGGGTTGTTGGCGCTGGGCGCGCCTTTATCGGCTGTCATGGCCTTCTGGCTGTCCTCTCCCTTGATCGATCCTCCAACGCTGTTGATCACCGCCGGCGCGCTGGGATGGCCCTTTGCTTTCGGCAAAGCGGTTGCTGCCGTGGGGCTGGGGCTATTTGGAGGATTTGCCATCAAGGCGCTGATGGGGCGCGGTGTTTTTGCAAATCCGCTGAAACAGGTGCAGAAATCCAGCTGCTGCGGATGCGGTGCGCCAAAACTGGACTCAAAGCCGGTCTGGGCGTTCTGGCGTGAGGCAGAGCGGCGGCAGACGTTCCGGGCCGAGTTTGTAACGAACGGCCTGTTCCTGCTGAAATGGCTTGCACTGGCTTATGTTCTGGAGGCGCTGCTGGTTTCGTATGTCCCCGCAGAAACCATTGCCGGGATCGTCGGTGGAGAGGGTGTCGGGACGATTGCCATCGCAGCCCTTGTGGGGATGCCTGCCTATTTGAACTCCTACGTGGCACCGCCTTTGCTGGCGGGGCTGATGGAGCAGGGCATGAGCGCAGGCGCGGCCATGGCCTTCATGATTGCGGGCGCAGTCAGTTCGATCCCGGCCATGGCAGCAGTCTGGTCCTTGGTGAAGCCGCAGGTCTTTGCCACGTACCTGGCACTTGGTGTCAGCGGCGCGATCCTGTCGGGTATCCTGTTTCAGATGCTTTGAAAGGAGCAGGCGGGGGCACTCCCGCCCGGATCGGGGCAATCTTCAGACTGCCCCTCTCCCGTTGGGCTTGGCGCCGCGCTGACGCGCGGCGGTGGGTTAGCGATATGCCATGAATTCAAGGTTTGCCTGAACCGTCGGCCAGTCGGCGGCGGTGACTGAGTAGACAGCCGTGTCGCGTATGGTGCCGTTTGGAAGGATCATATGGGCGCGCAGGATGCCGTCGAGTCGCGCGCCGAGTCGTTCGATGGCTGCGCGGCTTTGCCGGTTCAGGCGATGGGTGCGGAACTCCACCGCGATGGCATCGCAAGCCCCAAAGGCGTGCGGTAGCATCAAAAGCTTGCAGGCAGTGTTGAGGCCGGTGCGCTGCACGGATTGGCGATACCAGGTGGAGCCGATTTCGACCCGCCGGTTGCCGTGGTCGATGTTCATATAGGTCGTCATGCCGACGGCACGCCCCGCAGAGTCGAGGACTGCGAAGGGGACCATCGCGCCTGCATCCAGCAGCCCAAGGCGACGGTCGATCTCGGCTGGAACCTGCTCAGGTGTCGGGACCGATGTGTACCAAAGCCGGTGCAGATCCCCGTCTGCCGCAGCCTCTGACAGATCTGCAGCATGGCTCTGGGCGAGCGGGACCAGTGACACGGTGCGTGAGTGCAGTTCGGTTGGTGTCATCCAAAGGTCGATGGGCATGGGCGCGGTCCTTGATTCTGTCCTGGGCACAGAGAAAACAAGAAAGGCGGCCCTGTGATAAGAGCCGCCTTTTGGCAATTTTGCCAGACCAGTTCGGGGTTCAGCCAAACACCTTGGTCAGGGCCACATCCACCGCATTGGTGATAGCGTCGATATCCTCGGCCGTGGCGATCAGCGCGGGGCTGAAGCAAAGGGTATTGTTCTTGCCGGGTACGGAGCGGTTGGTGACGCCGATGATAACGCCCTGGGCGCCGACTTCGGCAACAACGGCCTGCGCCTGCTTTTCGTCCACCGGCTCTTTGGTTTCGCGGTCAGTGACCAGTTCGGCGCCGAGGAACAGTCCCTTGCCGCGCACATCGCCAATTACGGAGTGCTTTTCCTGCAGCGCCTTGAGGTTGGACATCATCCGCTCGCCCATGGCGGTGCAGTTTTCCAAAAGACCCTCGTCCTCGATGATCTGCATGTTCACCAGTGCGGCCGCAGGGCCAGCGGTACAGCCACCAAAGGTGGAGATGTCGCGGAAGTAGTTTAGCGGGTCCGCGGCATCGTCCTTGAACATCTCAAAGACCTCTTCGGTGGTGACCATGCAGGCGATTGCCGCATAGCCGGAGGCAACACCCTTGGCCATGGTAACGAAGTCGGGCTGGATACCGTAGTGCTGATAGCCGAACCAGGTGCCGGTGCGCCCGATTCCGCAGACCACTTCGTCGATATGAAGGAGGATGTCATACTGTTTGCAGATCTCCTGCACGCGCTCCCAATAGCCCTCGGGTGCCTCGATCACGCCGCCACCGGCGGTGACGGGCTCAAGGCAGAGCGCGCCGACGGTATCCGGGCCTTCGCGCAGGATGACCTCTTCGATCAGATTGGCAGCGGCGATGCCGAATTCACGGCCCGAGAGGTGCTCAAGGCCCAGCTCGTGCTTGCGGTATTCCATGCAATGGGGCACGCGCACGAAGCCGGGCGCGAAGGGGCCGTACTGCGCGTTGCGCTCGTCCTGGCCACCGGCTGACATCGCCGCAAGGGTAGAGCCGTGGTAGTCGCGATCACGGTAAAGGATCTTGTTCTTCTTACCGCCATATTTCTTGTGCGCGATCTGGCGCACCATCTTGAAGGCCTTCTCGTTCGCCTCAGAGCCGGAGTTGCAGTAGTATACGCGACTCATGCCGGGCATCTTCTCGATCAGCTTTTCCGCATAGAGCGAGCCGGGGATGGAGCCAGCGGACTGGGCAAAATAGCAAAGCTTCATCAGCTGGTCATAGACCGCCTTGCAGATTTCCTCGCGGCCATAACCGACGTTGACGGTCCAGACGCCGCCAGAGACAGCATCCAGCCATTCCTTGCCGTTCTGGTCCCAGACCCGCATGCCCTTGCCTTCGACAATGATGCGCGGATCGGTGGTTTCAAAGGGTTTATGCTGAATCAGGTGGTGCCAGACATGCGCCTTGTCTGCGTCCACGACGCGGCTGAGATCGTTTTCGTTGAACGTGCCGTCCATGACATGTCCTTTCATTTATTGTTCTTGAGGTCTGAGTCGCGGCCGGGCGGTCAGACTGGCCTGAGACTGACGAAACGCCAATTTGATCAACTCTAGTAGGTCCAGATGATACCCGCCTTTGTGGCCAGTGCATGCGCGAACCGTGCCGTGGATTCCCCCACCAATTGCAAGGTGTTGTTTTGCTGCGGAAAACAGGTGTTTGGATGTGGACAGAACAGGGCCAATATTCGCCTGACTTGGTGCGCTGCTTGTCGTTTGCTCCAAAAATGGGCGCTCAACTCGCCATTTTTTGTCGCTGTGCAGCCTGCGCGCCTCTGCTCACGTGGAGGCGGACCAGAAAGATCGCTTGTTCTTTTTGCGGGCAATTGAGATCGATCCCTTCATTTTCGATAGTCTCGAGGAAACACGAGGCTGGAGAGCGCTGTGGTAGAGTATAACCTGATGGTGGCTCCGAATGGGGCGCGGCGCGGCAAACCAGATCACGCGGCCCTTCCGGTGACGCTAGAGGACACGGTAAAGACTGCCGCCGCGTGTCATGCGCTGGGCGCAGCGGCGTTGCATTTGCATGTTCGTGACGATGACGGGCGTCATTCCCTTGATGCGGGCCGATACCGCGAAGCTTTGCAGGCGCTTGGTCGTGCTGTCCCTGAAATGGCGGTTCAGATCACGACCGAGAGTGCCGGTGTATATGCGCCCGAGGACCAGCTTAATTGCCTTGAGCAGTTGCGCCCAAAGGCGGCCTCGGTCTCGGTGCGGGAGATGGCGCGGGATGAAAAGATCGCGGCGCGGGCCTATGCGCTGTGCCGTGAGGCGCGCACGCAGGTCCAGCACATTCTCTACGGGTTCTCCTGCGTTCAGCAACTGAAAGCCTGGTACAAGGATGGCACCGTTCCCAGTGATATGCGCGATGCGATCTTTGTTCTGGGGCAATACGGGCCGCCGGTACTGGCCGAACCTGAGCATCTGCCTGGCTTTCTAAATGCAACCGCAGATCTGGGCCTGAATTGGACCGTCTGCGCATTTGGCCGCAAGGAACATGCCTGCCTGCTCGCGGCCGTTGCCGCCGGAGGGAATGTGCGCCTAGGATTTGAAAACAACGTTGAGACGCCGGACGGTGCGCTGCTGAAAGACAATGCAGCCTCGGTCGCGGCCTTTGTAACAGCCGCGAAAGCCGCGGGTCACAGCCTCAAGGAGGGCTGAGCATGTCGCATGTATTTCCCCGTCACACCAAGGCGCAACTGCCGACCGCCATTGGCGGCGAGGGCTGCTATCTGATCGATTCCACCGGCAAGCGCTACTTCGATGGTTCGGGCGGCGCGGCGGTGTCATGCCTTGGGCATTCCGACGCTGCGGTGATTTCGGCGGTACAGGAGCAGGTTGGCAAACTGGCCTTCGCCCATACCGGCTTCATGACATCCGAACCGGCCGAAGCGCTTGCGGACCTTTTGATCGCGAATGCTCCGGGCGATCTGGATCGGGTCTATTTCGTCTCGGGCGGCTCGGAAGCCACCGAGGCCGCGATCAAACTGGCGCGTCAGTATTTTCTTGAAAAAGGAGAGCCAGGCCGGCGTCACCTGATCGCGCGGCGGCAGAGCTATCACGGCAATACTCTAGGGGCGCTGGCGGCGGGGGGGAATGCCTGGCGGCGCCAGCAGTTCGACCCGCTTTTGATCGGGGTCTCGCACATCGCGCCTTGTTACGAGTATGTGGACCGCGCCGAGGGTGAGAGCAGTTTCGACTACGGCCAGCGGGTCGCAAATGAGCTTGAAGCCGAAATTTTGCGTCTTGGACCAGAGACCGTCATGGCCTTCATGGCCGAGCCAGTGGTCGGGGCGACCTCCGGCGCCGTGCCAGCGGTCGAGGGCTACTTCAAGCGCATCCGCGAGATTTGTGACCAATACGGCGTGCTGCTGATCCTGGACGAGGTGATGTGCGGCATGGGTCGCACCGGCCATCTGTTCGCCTGTGACGCGGACGGGGTGGCCCCCGATATCCTCTGCATCGCCAAGGGGCTGGGGGCCGGCTACCAGCCGATCGGGGCGATGCTCTGCACTCGGCAGATTTATGAAGCAATCGAGGGCGGCAGCGGCTTCTTCCAGCACGGCCACACCTATATTGGCCACCCTGTTGCGACCGCCGCCGGACTGGCCGTGGCGAACCAAATGCTTGAGCGGGATCTGATCGCGCGCTGCGCGGCAATGGGCGAGCGTCTTCAGTCGGCCCTAGAGGACCGCTTTGGCCAACATGCCCATGTGGGGGATATCCGCGGCCGAGGCTTGTTCCGCGGTATCGAACTGGTTCAGGATCGCGACAGCAAAGCCCCCTTTGATCCTGCTCGGGGTCTGGCAGCAAAGATCAAGAAAGCCGCCTTCGAGGCGGGTTTGATCTGCTACCCGATGTCAGGCACCCGCGACGGTCGAAACGGAGACCACATCCTGCTGGCGCCGCCCTTCATTATTTCCGATGATCAAATCACCGAAGTGATCGACAAGCTGGAAACCGCTATCAACGCGTCGTTGCCTCAAGGTTGACCCCTGTACGCGCCGGTTTCTGGTGCAGATGCCGGTTGTCCGGAAAAGGTATCGAGGCGTCAGGCCACAAGCAGCTTGAGGCCCTGCGTGACGTCTGACCGGACTGCCAGTCTCAAACCCGGCTCGTCTCCGGCCTTCAAAGCGGCAATGATAAGTTTATGGTTCTGGGGTGGTTCGGTTCGGCGCAGGCGTCCGTAAAGCGCGCGCATCGTCGGCCCCAGCTGCAGCCAGACCGTTTCCGCCATGGCCAGCATCGCGGGCGCCTGGGCGCGCAGGTAAAGCGTGCGGTGAAACTCCAGGTTGGTCCGAATGTATCCAACGGCGTCACGTTTTGAGACCATTTCCGCGACGGTTGCATTTATCGCCTGCAACCTGTCGATCAGCGCCATATGGGCGCGGGGCAGGGCGCGACTGGACAGCTCAACCTCAAGAAGCGATCTGAGCGCTGCCAGTTCTTCAATCCGCTCGTTGCTTAGTTCAGGTGTGGAGACCCGCCCCGAGGACGACAGGAACAGCGCCCCTTCCGCCACAAGGCGGCGCACCGCTTCCCGTGCCGGGGTCATCGAGACATCGAACTCATGGCCGATTCCACGCAGGGTCAGCGCTTCACCCGGAGCGATCTCGCCATGCATGATGCGCGTGCGTAAAGTCCGGTAGACGCGGTCATGCGCAGAGGACAGCTGTTCGGATGTGGAGCGGGTGGACAAGGTCATGAGTTCTTGTGATCACAAAAAGCGCCAAGGTCAATGTGCCATGATTAAGCAGACCTGTTCTCGGAAGCTTGGGAATCAGTCTGTGAAAATATAGCGGTGCAACTGACTTCCGTTCTTGCGCAGCCAGTCCCGTGGCGCCCGATAGTCGCCATATAGCGTGTGAACCAGTGACCAGAAGGCGGGCGCATGATTCATCTCTTGCAGGTGTGCGACTTCATGGGCCGCGACATAGCGGAGCACCTCTGGCGGCGCCAGGATGAGCCGCCATGAATACATCAGTGCTCCGGCAGAGGAACAGGATCCCCAGCGTGACCGGGTGTCGCGCAGCGTGAGGCGCGAGAAGGGCTGCCCGAGCTGCGCGGCATAGTCATCTGAAGCCGCCGCCAAATGGTCGCGAGCTAGTTCCTTGAGATAACGCTCAAGGGATTTTGCCGGTCGTTTTCCCCCTACTAGAAGCTCTTCACCGACAATGCGAACACCGCGAGCGTGCCCTTGTGCAACGCGCAACGCGCGGCCCGCCACCGGTAGGACTGTACCAAAGCTCACTGCGACCACCTCGGGCTGACGCGACAGGTGGCCACGGATCCAGCCCTCCTTTTCAGCGGCAAAATCCAGCGCCTCCCGCTCTGGCAGGCTTTTGGGCAAGGTCAGCGTCACCCGGCCATCCAGGGATGAGACGCGCAGGCTGATCCGCCGCGCACGGGCCGAGCGCCGCAGGATCAGCGGCACCGGCGGATCTCCTGGCAGGTGATGGGCGCTCATTGGCTCTCCTTTGGGGCAAAGGCTTTGACAGTACATCCCTCATATGGCAAGGCACCTGAATCGTCGATACGACTCACCAGTAAATCAAGGGGATCCACATGCCCAAGGAAGAATGGGGTGTAAAGCGCGTTTGCCCGACCACCGGAAAACGCTTTTATGACCTGAACAAGGACCCGATCGTCAGCCCCTACACGGGCGAGGTCGTTGCGCTCGACACCGGCAAGAGCCGCATGATCGAGGCCGACTCCGAAGATGCGGCCACGCTCAAGGCCAAGGAGAACACCGACGGTGATGATGTCGTTCTGGAGGATGACGAGGACGTCGATCTGGATCTGGGCGATGATGTTCTGGACGATGACGATGACGACAACGTCTCGCTGGACGAAATCGCGGACGTCGCATCCGAAGACGACGACTCCTGATGTCGCGGCGGCTGGAGGGCATAAAATGCCCTCCTTCAGTCGGCGTACAGGCCGCCTGAGACACTCTTCAAAGCCGAATAGCCGTGACCGGAAAAATCTCCAAATGATGATGCATTTTGCTCTTGCAGCCTGCGCCATCGTCCCTTAAATGACCTCTCACACCGACCGGGCAGCACTTGGTTGGGTGGAAATGGGGCCTTAGCTCAGTTGGGAGAGCGCTTGCATGGCATGCAAGAGGTCAGGGGTTCGACTCCCCTAGGCTCCACCAAAATCTTCTTTACATATATGCGCTTGAGAGCTGGTGAGGCGCGGTGTCTCTGGTTATCTGCCTGGTTTTGCAGCTCGGGTAGCTGGCTATGTGTCCCGGATGCTCGCTTTTTGTGCATCTACTGCAGTCCACTACCTGGTTCGTGGGGCGGTCCACGGGCCAACCTACGCCGTTCTTGTTGTGCGCAGTGTTTGGTGATACACTTCAAACGGGTGGTGGGTCCATGCCTTTGGAGGCGCCATGTGGTACCGTATCGATCATCAGAATGTTTTGCGTGAAGTCAGTTCAGACTGGGATGACTTTGCAGTAGAGACTCGCTCATCAGATGCCTGCCAATATAGGGTCATCAACAGGCCGCTTTTGGGGTTCGTTTCGGACATTGCGACGCGATCGTTTCTCAACGCTCTATTCTTTAATGTCAGGGAGACAGCATCCCCCATCGCGCTATCCTACCGTTGCGATGGGCCTGATATCAGGCGCTTGTTTGAAATGATCATCGAGCCGACGTCAGAGAGCGGGCTCATGGTCCGTCATGAGCCGGTTGCGATCACACAGGGTTCGTCAGTCCTGCGCATCCCGTCCCCCAAAGCAACATGTCAATGCACTCAGTGCCTGCGTTACCATGTAAGCGGTGACTGGATTGAGGGTATCTTGACGGATCCCGGGCCTGGAACCCTGATCCCCCGACGGATTTGCTTTGACTGCCGTAAGGCAGCCATGGACGCAATTTCTGGATCGCAAACCGTCAGAGCGCTGGCTGGCTGACTTCTGAGTTGCACCGGGGTTGAAACGCTTATCGCTTGGGGCTATACGCCCCCGGTGGCCTTGCGCCGCAGAATCAAAACCAAGAAACGCCGAGTCTGCCTCATCACGCTTCGCGGGGCACGTCCGGCTTTAGGAGAAGCGATATGAAACTCAACGAACTGCGCGATAATCCAGGCGCCGCGAAGAAACGCACCCGTGTTGGCCGTGGCCCCGGCTCCGGCAAGGGTAAGATGGGTGGCCGTGGTATCAAAGGTCAGAAATCCCGTTCGGGTGTGGCCATCAACGGCTACGAAGGCGGCCAGATGCCGCTGTACCAGCGTCTGCCGAAGCGCGGCTTCAACAAGCCGAACCGCAAGGCATTTGCTGTTGTGAACCTCGGCCTGATCCAGAAATTCATCGACGCAGGCAAGCTGGACGCCGCAACCATCACCGAAGATTCGCTGATCGAATCCGGCCTGGTGCGCCGCAAGAAGGACGGTATCCGCATTCTTGCCAAGGGTGAGTTTTCTGCCAAGTCCAACATCACTGTCACCGGCGCCTCCAAGGCTGCTGTCGAGGCAGTTGAAAAGGCGGGCGGCACCCTGACCGTGGCAACAGCAGCTGCAGCTGAGTAACGGCTTGTGAGCGGCGCCGATGCCGCTTACATAGGTCATCAGTTTTCCCATACGCCGTCCGAGCCGGAAAACGGTCCGGGCGGCGTTTTCGCAAAAAGAGACCCATTTCATGGTATCAGCAGCAGAACAAATGGCGGCGAACACCAGCTGGTCCGCACTGGGCAAGGCAACGGATTTGCGCAATCGCATCCTGTTCACCCTTGGTCTATTGATCGTCTATCGCCTTGGCACCTTTATCCCGGTTCCTGGCATCGACGCCGCGGCGCTTCGCGAATTCATGGACGACGCAGGGCAGGGCATTGGCGGTATGGTGTCGATGTTCACCGGTGGCGCCCTTGGCCGGATGGGGATCTTTGCCCTTGGCATTATGCCCTATATCTCGGCCTCGATCATCGTTCAGCTTCTGACGTCCATGGTTCCCGCGCTTGAGCAGCTGAAAAAAGAGGGCGAGCAGGGCCGCAAGAAGATCAACCAGTATACCCGCTACGGCACTGTCGCACTGGCAACGGCACAGGCCTACGGTCTGGCGGTTTCGCTGGAATCGGGCAACCTGGCCCATGATCCCGGCATGTATTTCCGCATGGCCTGTCTGATCACCCTGGTTGGCGGCACCATGTTCCTGATGTGGCTCGGTGAGCAGATCACCCAACGCGGCATTGGCAACGGTATCTCTCTGATCATCTTTGTCGGCATCATCGCCGAGGTTCCTGCTGCCATCGCTCAGTTCTTTGCCTCGGGTCGGTCCGGCGCCATCAGCCCGGCCGTTCTGATCGGTGTGATCTTCATGGTGATTGCCGTCATCATGTTCGTGGTCTTCATGGAACGGGCACTGCGCAAGATTCACATTCAGTATCCTCGCCGTCAGGTGGGTATGAAGGTCTATGACGGCGGCTCGTCGCACCTGCCGGTGAAGGTTAACCCTGCCAGCGTTATCCCGGCGATCTTTGCCAGCTCGCTGCTGCTGCTCCCCGTGACGATCTCAACTTTCTCGACCGGCACGACAACTGGGCCTGTCATGTCGTGGATCCTCGCCAACTTTGGCCCGGGCCAGCCGCTGTACCTGTTGTTCTTTGTCGCGATGATCGTGTTCTTTGCCTACTTCTACACGTTCAACGTTTCCTTCAAGCCGGAGGAAGTCGCCACCAACCTGAAGAACCAGAACGGCTTTGTGCCCGGTATTCGCCCCGGTAAGAAAACCGCAGAATACATCGAATATGTGGTCAACCGGATTCTGGTTCTGGGCTCGGCCTATCTGGCGGCGGTCTGTATCCTGCCTGAAATCCTGCGCGGTCAGTTTGCGATCCCGGTCTACTTTGGCGGCACGTCGGTTCTGATCGTTGTCTCGGTGACCATGGATACGATCCAGCAGGCCCAAAGCCACCTTCTGGCCCACCAGTATGAAGGGCTGATCGAGAAAAGCCAGCTGCGCGGACGCAGCAAGAAACGTACGAAACGGGGGCCCTCGCGTCGATGAATATCATTCTCTTGGGCCCGCCCGGGGCCGGTAAAGGCACGCAAGCGCGTCATCTTGTAGAAACCCGTGGCATGGTGCAGCTTAGCACTGGTGACATGCTGCGCGATGCTCAGGCCAGCGGCAGCGAGATGGGCAAAAAGGTTGCCGAGGTTATCGCCCGTGGAGAGCTGGTCACGGATGAGATCGTGATTGGCCTGATCCGTGAGAAGATCGCGGAAGGCGCCGAAGGTGGATTTATCTTCGACGGTTTTCCCCGCACGCTCGCGCAGGCCGATGCGCTGACAGTTCTTCTGTCGGATATGGGCCAAAGTCTGGATGCGGTCATTGAAATGTCGGTTGACGATGCAGCTCTGGTTGCCCGCATCACTGGCCGATCTACCTGCGGCGACTGTGGCGAGGTCTACCACGATGAGACCAAACCCTGGCCTGCCGATGGGAAATGCTCCAATTGCGGCAGCACTAACATCAAGCGCCGCGCCGACGACAATGAGGACAGCCTCAAGACCCGTCTGATGGAATACTACAAGAAGACTTCGCCGCTGATTGGTTACTACTACGCCAAGGGCAAGCTGAAGAAGGTTGATGGGCTGGCCTCGATCGGGGATGTGCAAGCCTCGATTGCCAAGATCCTCGGCTAAGCCGGTTCTCAAAAACGACACATTGGAGCCGGGTCGCCCGGCTCTTTTTTATCCCGGACCTGCGACGGCACATTCTGATAAAACCCGAAACTTGCATGTTTCTTTGGTGTCCGGGTTGACGTGATTGTCAAATGCACATAGGGAAGCCCATCCCTATTGGGAATCAATCCAGACGACGGGATTCTTCCGTCGTTTGACTACCTCGAGACAAGCTTGACGATCCGGCGGACCTGCCATTGTTGAGCGTTGTGAAAAAAGGTTCTGGAGCTACGGAACCGCAACGAAAAGGAAAGTGACACGTGGCACGTATTGCCGGCGTAAACATCCCGACTGCCAAACGGGTCCCCATCGCCCTCACCTATATCACCGGTATCGGCACAACCTCCGCTCAGGCCATCTGCGAAGCAGTGGGCATCGACGTAACCCGTCGCGTGAATGAGCTGTCCGACTCCGAAGTTCTGGCCATCCGCGAGCACATTGACGCGAACTACACCGTTGAAGGTGATCTGCGTCGTGAAGTGCAGATGAACATCAAGCGTCTGATGGATCTGGGCTGCTACCGTGGCCTGCGCCACCGCCGCAACCTGCCAGTTCGCGGCCAGCGGACCCACACTAACGCACGCACCCGCAAAGGCCCCGCAAAGGCCATTGCCGGTAAGAAGAAATAAGGGAGGATCCGGAACATGGCACGCGATAAATCCCGCATTAAGCGCAAAGAGCGCAAGAACATCGCCTCTGGTGTTGCGCATGTGAACTCTTCGTTCAACAACACCAAGATCCTGATCTCCGACGTTCAGGGCAACGCGATCTCCTGGTCCTCTGCTGGTACCATGGGTTTCAAGGGCTCCCGTAAGTCCACGCCCTATGCTGCTCAGATGGCTGCCGAAGACGCAGGCAAGAAAGCTCAGGAACACGGCGTAAAGACCCTTGAGGTCGAAGTTCAGGGCCCCGGTTCGGGTCGTGAATCCGCGCTGCGCGCTCTGGCTGCAATCGGTTTCAACATCACCTCGATCCGTGACGTGACCCCGATCGCCCACAACGGCTGCCGCCCGCCGAAGCGTCGCCGCGTCTAAGATTTCAGACTATCGCTGGGGCCCCGCTTGATTTGTCGGGCCCCAGTCCGTCATTTTGAACCTCGGGCGTCCGCACCTTTGGACATGGGGCGTGGACAGGAATGGAGGGATTGCATGATCCATAAAAATTGGGCCGAATTGATCAAGCCGACGCAGCTTGAAGTGAAGCCGGGAAATGACCCCGCACGTCAGGCAACTGTCGTTGCAGAACCGCTCGAGCGCGGCTTTGGTCTGACCCTTGGCAACGCGCTGCGCCGCGTTCTGATGAGCTCGCTGCAAGGCGCGGCCATCACCAGTGTTCAGATCGACAACGTCCTGCACGAGTTTTCTAGCGTTGCCGGCGTACGTGAAGACGTTACCGACATCATCCTGAACCTCAAGGGTGTGTCCCTGCGCATGGAAGTCGAAGGCCACAAGCGTCTGTCGATCAATGCGAAGGGTCCGGCAATCGTTACTGCAGGTGATATCTCCGAGAGCGCCGGTATCGAGATCCTGAATCGCGATCACGTGATCTGCCACCTCGATGATGGCGCCGATCTGTTCATGGAGCTGACCGTGAACACGGGTAAGGGGTATGTCTCTGCCGAGAAGAACAAGCCGGAAGATGCGCCCATCGGTCTGATCCCGATCGATGCGATCTATTCGCCGGTGAAAAAGGTCTCCTATGACGTTCAGCCGACCCGTGAAGGTCAGGTTCTGGACTATGACAAGCTGACCATGAAAGTGGAAACCGACGGTTCTGTCTCGCCGGATGATGCCGTGGCCTATGCTGCGCGCATTCTGCAGGATCAGCTGTCGATCTTCGTGAACTTCGAAGAGCCCGAATCCGCTGGTCGCCAGGACGAGGACGACGGTCTCGAGTTCAACCCGCTTCTCTTGAAGAAGGTGGACGAGCTGGAACTGTCCGTGCGTTCGGCAAACTGCTTGAAGAACGATAACATCGTTTACATCGGTGATCTGATTCAGAAGACCGAAGCGGAAATGCTCCGCACCCCGAACTTTGGCCGCAAGTCCCTGAACGAAATCAAGGAAGTGCTGTCTGGCATGGGCCTGCACCTGGGCATGGACGTCGAGGACTGGCCGCCGGACAACATCGAAGATCTGGCCAAGAAGTTCGAAGACTCGTTCTAAGATACCGGGGAGGGCTGCGGCCCTCTCCAGCCTTAAATGCCCACAGTGGTGGGGACGATCTGGGCAAACCCGCCCCAAGGAGAGCGGCTGACACGCATCGGCCGCCAGACAAAGCAAAACCTTTAGAAGGAATTAGAAAATGCGTCACGCACGTGGATACCGCCGCCTGAACCGCACCCATGAGCACCGCAAGGCTCTGTTTGCAAACATGGCTGGCTCGCTCATCGAGCATGAGCAGATCAAAACCACTCTGCCCAAGGCAAAAGAACTGCGCCCGATCGTTGAGAAACTGATCACCCTGGCGAAAAAAGGCGACCTGCATTCGCGCCGCAACGCTGCGTCGCGTCTGAAGGAAGACCAGTATGTCACCAAACTCTTTGACGTGCTGGGCCCCCGCTACAAAGACCGTCAGGGCGGCTATGTTCGCATCCTGAAGGCCGGTTTCCGTTACGGTGACATGGCTCCGATGGCGATCATCGAATTCGTTGATCGTGACGTGAACGCCAAAGGCGCAGCTGACAAGGCCCGCGTTGCCGAGGCCGAAGCGGCAGCTGACGAAGAATAAGAACGCGGTCCATCCGGACTGACTTTCAGACCCTCCCAGCCTGTCTGGGAGGGTTTTTTCGTGTCCGAACTTGCAGCCGCAGACGCGCCGATCCTTCTGCAGGTGCTTGCATTCCCCATCTTCGCTCCGCATATCCTGAGAGAACAGTGAGACTGAGGCAATGAGGCTGATATGATCCGAGCCCTGTTGGTGACAATGACGATGGTCTTTGGCGTGCAGGCTGCAGCACAGACGCGGGTGCCGCAGTCACAGGCTGAGATCTCTCTGGGGTTCGCGCCGCTTGTGAAAGAGGCGGCTCCGGCGGTGGTGAACATCTACGCCAAGATCGTCACCCAGACGCGGCAACGCTCGCCCTTTGCCGGTGATCCCTTCTTTGACGACTTTTTCCGTAACTTTGCCAATCCACGTCCGCGGGTTCAGAACTCGCTTGGCTCGGGCGTGATCTTGTCGGAGGACGGGATAGTGGTTTCGAACTATCACGTGGTTGGCATGGCCACCGAAATCCGGGTCGTGACCACGGACCGGCGCGAATATGATGCCGAAGTCATCCTTGCGGATCAGGCCAGCGATTTGGCCATCCTTCGGCTGGAGGAGGCAGAGGGCCTGCCGTTCCTTCGGCTCCGCGACAGCGATCGTGTCGAGGTGGGCGAGCTGGCGCTGGCCATTGGCAACCCCTTTGGGGTGGGGCAAACGGTCAGCAGCGGCATCATTTCGGGGCTGGCCCGTACCGGCACCGGCACCGGAGAGGGGTTCGGCTATTACATCCAGACCGACGCGCCGATCAATCCCGGCAACTCGGGCGGGGCGCTGATTGATGTGAATGGCGATCTCATCGGGATCAACACACGGATCCTCAGCCGCTCGGGCGGCTCCAACGGAATCGGATTTGCCATTCCTTCGAATCTGGTGCGTGAGTTCCTGCATCAGGCCAGCAAAGGAGTCGAAGCCTTTGAGCGTCCTTGGGCGGGTATGACCGGGCAGCCGGTAGATGCGGATCTGGCTGCCTCCTTCGGGATGGATCTGCCGGAGGGCATGGTGATTTCCGAACTGCACCCCGAAAGCCCCTTTGCCAACGCAGGTTTCCAGGTGGGCGACGTCATAACCGCTGTCGATGGAGAACCGGTGAACTCTCCTTCGGAGATGCTGTTCCGCATGACTATAGCGGGTCTTGGCGGGACATCGGAGGTTGAGCGCTTGCGCGGCGGCGCGCGTGAGGTGGTCGCAGTTGCTATGTATGCTGCGCCGGATGAACCGAAGGCGGCTCTTGTCGAACTTGGCGAACGCAGTGTTCTGCCGGGGCTCAAGGTTGCGGGCGTCAACCCAAGGGTCATCACCGATATGCAGTTGCCCCTGTCAGCCAAAGGCGTCGTTGTAGTCGATCCCGGCCCCTATGGCGCCCGCGCAGGACTGCAGCGGGGGGATTTGCTTTTGGGCATCAACCGCGAAGAAGTCACAAGCCCCGGAGAGGTTGCGGATGTCCTTGCCGAGACCGGGCGCTGGCTGTCGATTGACCTGTTGCGCCGGGGCCAGCGCGTCAGTCTGCGCATGCGGCTTTGAGCAATGTCGGATCTTTTTGATAGCGAGCCCGGCACCGCACCGGATGGGCCAGAGCCAAACCGCCCTCTGGCGGACCGGTTGCGCCCCAAGTCCCTGTCGGAGGTGATCGGTCAGAGCCAGGTTCTTGGCCCCGAGGCGCCGCTCGGCGTGATGCTGGCGTCAGGCTCGCTATCTTCGCTGATCTTCTGGGGGCCGCCCGGTGTGGGGAAGACCACCATAGCGCGGCTTTTGGCGAAAGAGACCGATCTGCATTTTGTTCAGATCTCGGCGATCTTCACCGGTGTGCCGGACCTCAAAAAAGTGTTCGAGGCGGCCAAACACCGGCGCGCCAACGGGCAGGGCACGCTCCTCTTTGTGGATGAGATCCACCGTTTCAACAAGGCACAGCAGGACGGCTTTCTGCCGCATATGGAGGATGGCACCATCCTTCTGGTCGGCGCCACCACCGAGAACCCCAGTTTCGAGCTCAATGCAGCGCTTTTGTCCCGCGCGCAGGTGCTGGTGTTGGAACGCCTGCCACTTGCCGATCTTGAGCTGCTCACCCAGCGCGCCGAGAAAGAACTCGGGCGGGCGCTGCCACTGACGGGGGACGCGCGCGATGCCCTTCAGGAAATGGCCGATGGTGATGGGCGGGCGCTCCTTAATCTGATCGAACAGGTCGCGGCCTGGCGGGTCGAGGCACCCCTGGGCCGCGAGGCATTGGCCACGCGACTGATGCGGCGGGCCGCGAAATACGACAAGTCGGGCGATGAGCATTACAACCTGATCTCGGCCCTGCATAAATCCGTGCGCGGCTCGGACCCGGATGCTGCGCTTTACTGGTTTGCGCGCATGCTGGAGGGCGGCGAGGACCCGCGTTATCTGGCCCGGCGCCTAACGCGCATGGCGGTGGAGGACATCGCGCTCGCTGACCCTCAGGCGCAAGCGGTCTGCCTGCAGGCCTGGGAGACCTATGAGCGCATCGGCAGTCCAGAGGGAGAGCTGGCGCTCGCGCAGGCGGTGATCTATCTTGCGCTCGCGCCCAAGACAAACGCGGGTTATATGGCCTACAAGGCGGCCCGGCGCCTCGCGAAGGAAACCGGCAGCGCACCGCCGCCCAAACATATCCTCAACGCCCCGACCAAGCTGATGTCGGAGCAGGGCTATGGCGAGGGCTATGCCTACGACCATGACGCCGAAGACGGGTTTTCGGGGCAGGACTACTTTCCCGAGGGCGTGAAACGCCCTGTTCTGTACCAGCCGGTCGAACGCGGGTTCGAACGCGAGTTGAAACGCCGGACCGAGTTCTTTGCCAAGCTGCGGCTGCAACGCAATAGCTGATCGGATTAGGCCACAACTTCGATCCAGGTGCCCATGCCCGCCGCGTGATGGGATAGCATATGGCAATGCAGCAGCCATTTGCCGGGGTTGTGGGCGTTAAAGGCAATGGTGCGTGTCTCGCCGCGCATCATCAGCAGCGTGTCGCGCAAGGGGCCAAGGCGGCCCTCTGGCAGGACTTCGGCAAAATGCATCCCGTGCAGGTGCATGGCATGGGGAAAGGCGGTGTCATTTGTCATGGTGATCTGAACGCTTTCGCCAAGGGATGCGCGCACCAGCGGGGCATCTGGCCTGCCCACAACGCCGTTGAAGGCCCAGAACTGCCCGGCCTGCGCGAGGGCCCGCATGTCGCGCTCTTCATCCTGCCAGCTTGCCGACTGCATCCCTCCCATGGCCCCGCCTTCCATCCGCAGGGTCGTCTTGCGGGCATTGGTCAGGTCAATCGGATGGTCGGGGTTCGGCGGTAGCGGAGCAGGTGTGGTGCGTACCGTACGTGTTCCGGCTGCGACCGGGAATGTGGCCTGCGCATAGCCGCCATCGCGTTCGAACTGGATAAGGAAGGCATCCTCACCCGCATTGGCAGTCACATCGACGATAAGATCGATCCGCTGGGCAGGGGCCAGCAGCATCCGGTCTGGGATCGCCTCTGGCGCTTCCAGTGGCATGCCGTCATAGGCCATGATCCAGCCGGTGAACCCTTGCAGACCAAGGGCAAAGGTGCGGGCATTGGCGCTGTTGATCAGACGCAGGCGCAGACGTTCGCCTTCTGCCACCGGGAAGCTTGCCTCCATCTGGCCGTTTGTCAGCATCACGTTGCCCAGCCTTCCTGCGTGGGAGCGGTCATGGGGATGCGCGAACTGCGGATCGACTGAGGCATCGCTGGCCAGGCGGATGTCATCCAGCATCAGCACAAGATCCTGGTCCACTTCGGGGGCCTGATCTTCCGCGATGATCAGAGGGCCTTGCAGACCACGTTCGACCTGTTCGACGGATTGGGCATGGGAATGGTACCAATAGGTGCCCGCATCGGGCAGGGCAAAGTCGTAGGTGAAGATCTCTCCCGGTGCGATGGGATCCTGCGTCATGCCTGGAACCCCATCCATGGCGTTCTCGATCCGAATGCCGTGCCAATGCATCGAGGTGGCCTGTGGCAGGGCGTTTTCGATCTCTACCCGCAGCCGGTCTCCCTGGCGGGCGCGCAGGGCGGGGCCTGGGACGCTGCCGTTCACCCCCCAGAGATCCGTTTTGCCATATTGCGCGGGTGCGATCTGCAAAGGGGCTGAGGCAAGCCGCAGACGATGCTCAGCAGCCGCAAGGCCCATCCGAGGCAGCAGCGGTAGGCTGGCAAGTCCGGCAAGCAGGGATCTACGGGTTGGCATGGCGTGGCGTCTCCTTCGGCTGTCTTGTCTTTCAACGTAGACAAGGCATGCCCCTTGGCAAGATTTCTACCTACTGGAAGGTTGCGATGTTTCTTGCGCAATGCGGCCTTGCGGCAGGAAACAGCCGGAAAACTTGACATCCCCCGACAGGCGCGCGACAGACCGCCCATGTATCCAACCGTTTTATATGTTGCCCTTGGCGGGGCGATCGGCGCCGCGTTGCGCTATCTTGCCGGGCTAGTCGCGGTGCGCCTGCTAGGGCATGGGGAGTTTCCGCTGGCAATCATCACCGTCAACGTGATTGGTTCCTTCCTGATGGGCGCCTTTGTGGTTGCGGCGGCGCATAAGGGGCTGACCCATCTCAGTCCCTTCGTGATGACAGGCGTGCTGGGCGGCTTTACGACCTTCTCGGCCTTTTCGCTTGAGACAGCGAACCTGATCGAACGGGGTGCAATGGGGCAGGCGGCTCTCTATATTGTGCTGTCTGTGGGGCTGTCTGTCGGCGGTCTGTTTCTTGGCCTGATGGCCGCCAGAGGAGTATTCGCATGAGCGGCGTTCAGACCGTCACCGTCACTGAAGAGGACGCAGGCCAGCGTGTGGACCGCTGGCTGCGCAGGCTGTTCCCACATGTGAGCCAGGGGCGGATCGAGAAGATGTGCCGCAAAGGTGAACTGCGCATCGATGGCGGGCGCGTCAAGGCGAGCACGCGGGTCGAGGCAGGGCAGTCCGTGCGGGTGCCTCCGCTGCCCTCAGCCGACCATCAGCCAAAAGCCCTGGAAAAGCGGCGCATCTCGGAAGCGGATGCCAAGATGATCCGCTCATGCGTGATCTACAAGGACGACGAAGTGATCGTTCTGAACAAGCCACACGGTCTGGCGGTGCAGGGTGGCAGCGGGACGACCAAACACGTGGACGGGCTGGCCGAAGCGCTGTGCTTTGACTACGAGGAAAAGCCGCGCCTTGTGCACCGGCTCGACAAGGACACTTCGGGCGTTCTGGTTCTGGCGCGCACCCGTGCGGCGGCGCAGGCACTGACTGCCGCGTTCCGCCATCGCAACACGCGCAAGATCTACTGGGCGCTGGTGGCCGGTGTTCCCACCCCCTACCTGGGTGAGATCAAGGCAGGCCTTGTGAAGGCGGGAGGCCACGGCCGCAGTGGCGAGGGCGAGAAGATGATCGCCATTCATCCCTCGGAAATCGACAGCACGCCGGGCGCCAAACGGGCGCATACGCTTTATGCGACGCTTTACCGAGTGGCGGGGCGTGCCTCATGGGTGGCGATGGAGCCTGTCACGGGTCGTACCCACCAGCTGCGCGCCCATATGGCCGAGATTGGCCATCCCATAGTGGGGGATGGGAAATACGGCGGCTCGGGGCAGGAGAACCTTGGCGATGGCTGGGGCGCGCAACTGGGCGGCATCATCAGCAAGAAACTGCACCTGCATTGCCGCAGGATGGCCTTTGAACACCCCACTACGAAAAAGATGATCTCGGTCACGGCAGAGTTGCCTGATCACATGAAGGACAGTTGGGACACCTTCGGCTGGACCGAGGATCTGGCAGCGGAGGATCCCTTCGAGGAGCTGCAATGAGCGCCCCCCTGCGGTTGGTTCTCTTTGATGTTGATGGCACGCTGGCAGATAGCCAGCGCGCGATCACGGCAGCTATGACGGCGGCCTTCGCCTCGGTGGATCTCCCCGTGCCGCCGCGCGACGCGATCCTGTCGATAGTAGGGCTTTCCCTGCCCATGGCCATGGCGCAGCTGGCGCCCGAGGCAGGTCCTGCGGTTCAGGATGAATTGGTCGCGGGATACAAACAGGCCTACAAAGCCGCGCGGGAACAGGCGGGGGCAGGGCATTCGCCATTGTTCCCGGGTGCGAAGGAAACGCTGGAGGCGCTGCATGCGGTGCCGGAGTATCTGTTGGGCGTTGCGACCGGGAAATCCCAGCGTGGCCTCGACGCGCTGATCGCTGCACATGAGCTGAACTTTTTCGTAACGCGGCAGGTGGCAGATCATCATCCTTCAAAGCCGCACCCTTCGATGGTGCTGACCGCACTGGAGGAGACGGGCGTAGAGCCGCGCAATGCAGTGATGATTGGTGATACAAGCTTTGACATCGATATGGGCCACGCCGCCGGTGTGACAACAATTGCAGTGGACTGGGGGTATCACCCGGCCAATCAGCTGAAGGCGGATCATATGATCAGCGATTTCACTGCGTTGGCGCCGCTGCTGCAAGAGATCTGGAAGGTATGACGACATGAGCGAATGGGCACCGAAACGGTTTTGGAAAACCACCTCTGTTGCGGAGCTTGAGGACGGCTACACGGTGGAACTGGATGGGCGGCGTGTGCGCACCCCTGCCAAAGCCGCGCTGGTGGTCCCCTCGCAGCGGATGGCTGAGGCGGTCGCCGCCGAGTGGGATGCACAGACCGAATCAGTAGACCCCGCAACCATGCCGTTCACCCGCTCGGCCAATGCTGCAATTGACAAGGTGACACATCAGCACGCCGAGGTTGCCGATATGCTGGCCGATTATGGGGACACGGATCTTCTTTGCTATCGTGCGGACAGCCCAAAGGAATTGGTGGCCCGCCAGGCAGAAGAATGGGACCCAGCACTGGACTGGGCGGCCGATGCTCTGGGGGCAAGGTTGCTTCCGCGCAGCGGTATCCTTCATGATCCGCAAGAGCCCGAAGCCCTGACCGGATTGCGCCGCCGCGTTCACGCGCTAAGCCCTTTTCAGCTTGCAGCTTTTCATGATCTTGTCTGCATGTCAGGATCGCTTGTGCTTGGCTTCGCCGCCGCGCAGGGCTGGCGTGAAGCGGCCGAAATCTGGGAGATGTCGCGGCTTGATGAACGCTGGCAGGAGGAACAATGGGGCGTGGATGACGAAGCCCGAGAATCGTCAGAGCTCAAAAAAACCGCCTTTATGCACGCGGAGCGGTTCTACCGGTTTTCATCTTGAGACATGAAATTGCTGTGGGGACGGGCTAAGCGAAAAAATTTAACAATCGCCCCTCGTGTTCGCTATGCGTCCATCGAAATTGGTGATCGTGCCCTTGACGTTTGTTTATGAATCCGCCCAAACTTCCTTGCGATTTAGGTGTTTTCCCTAGATCACACCGCTCCGGCTTTGGTGCCGGTAAAAAAACCGCCAAAACAGGCGGAACATCAGGAAGAGGTAAAAATGAACAAATCCGTATTTTTGGGCGCGCTGACCGTTGCTGGCGTTGCTGCTGGTGCAGCTGCTGCCGGCACGCTGGACGATGTGAAAGCCCGCGGCAAACTGAACTGCGGCGTCACCACCGGTCTGGTCGGTTTTGCTGCTCCGAATGCGAATGGGGAATGGGAAGGTTTTGACGTCGCTGTCTGCCGTGCTGTAGCTGCGGCCGTTCTGGGCGACTCTACCGCTGTCGAATTCGTGCCGACCACCGGCAAAACCCGCTTCACGGCTCTGGCCTCGGGTGAAATCGACATGCTGGCGCGCAACACCACCTGGACCTTCTCGCGCGATGTCGACCTGAAGTTCGAATTCACCGGCGTGAACTACTACGACGGTCAGGGCTTCATGGTTCCCAAGGACTTGGGCGTGTCCTCGGCCAAGGAACTGGACGGCGCCACCGTCTGCATCCAGACCGGCACCACCACCGAGCTGAACCTGGCGGATTTCTTCCGCTCCAACAACATCAGCTACGAGCCGGTTCCGATCGAAACCAACGCCGAAGCGCAGCAGCAGTACCTCGCTGGCGCCTGTGACGTTTACACCACCGACGCTTCCGGTCTGGCGGCAACCCGCGCGACCTTTGACGATCCGGCAGGCCACGTGCTGCTGCCCGAAATCATCTCCAAAGAGCCGCTCGGCCCGCTTGTCCGCCACGGCGACAACGAATGGGGTGACGTGGTTCGCTGGACCCTGAATGCACTGATCACCGCCGAAGAACTGGGTGTGACCTCGGCCAACCTGGCTGAAATGTCCGCAGGCACCAACAACCCGGAAATCAACCGTCTGCTGGGCACCGAAGGTACCTTGGGCGAAATGCTGGGCCTGTCGGCTGACTGGGCGAAGAACGCAATCGCCTCTGGCGGTAACTACGGTGAAGTGTTTGCCAAAAACATCGGTGAAGACACGCCGATCGGTCTGGCACGCGGTCTGAACGCACAGTGGACCGAAGGTGGCCTGCTGTACTCGCCGCCCTTCCGCTAAACACATCAAGGAGAGGGCGCGGTTTCATTCCGCGCCCTTTTCTTAACCATCTTAAAGCTTCGGATTTTTGCGGAGCGGGGGCAAACCTCGCCGAGACGTGAATCCGCTGCCTCGGGGATCTCTTTACATGTCAACTCTCACTGACCCTCCACAGGAGCCGTTTCGGCTGTCCATGTTGGTCAACGATACCCGCTATCGTTCGTTGACCTTCCAGGCCATCGCCGCGATCCTGCTGGCTTTGTCGATCTGGTATCTGGGTAACAACCTCATTCAGAACCTGCGCGCTGCGGGCCTCAATATCTCGTATGACTTCCTGGGCAATCCGGCTGGTTACGATATCAACCAGCGTCTTGTCGAATACGACAACCAGGACAGCCACGGTCGCGCGGCCCTGGTCGGGATCTTGAATACGCTTCTGGTCGCCTTCCTGGCCTGTATCACCGCCACCATTTTCGGCGTTATTGCGGGCGTTCTGCGTCTTTCCAACAACTGGCTCGTCTCCAAACTGATGGCGGTCTACGTCGAGATCTTCCGGAACATTCCGGTTCTCATCTGGATCATCATCATCTTCACCATCATGACGGCGGCGCTGCCGGGGCCAAGGGCCTTCCGCGGCGATGACCCGGCGTCTACCATGGTGCTGGATCTCTTTGCCTTCACCAACAGGGGTGTCTACATCCCGATGCCATGGTTCGAGAGCGGCATCTTTGCCTCCGCCACAATGAACTGGCTTCTGGTTCTGGCGGTTCTGGTCGGCTCGTTCTTTGCAACCCGCAAAATCGAAGCCTGGGCGACCCAAAAGCAGGAAGCAACTGGCGAGCGGCCCAAAACCCTGGCCATGGTTCTGGGCGTATGGTTGGTTCCGTTCCTGCTGTTGATGGTCATCATGGGCCTGACCTGGGAAATCCCGGCGCTTAAAGGCTTCAACTTTCAGGGTGGTATCAAGATTGGGGGGCCGCTGATCGCGCTTTGGTTCGCGCTGTCGATCTACACCGGTGCCTTTATCGCAGAGAACGTGCGAGCCGGTATCCAGGCGATCTCCAAGGGGCAGACCGAGGCCGCGGCTGCACTGGGCTTGCGACCCGGACGTATCATGAACCTAGTGATCCTGCCGCAAGCGCTGCGGGTGATTATTCCGCCGCTGATCTCGCAGTATCTCAACATCACCAAAAACTCCTCGCTGGCGATTGCCGTGGGGTATGCGGATATCACCGCGACCCTGGGCGGTATCACCCTCAACCAGACCGGCCGCGCGATTGAATGCGTGCTGCTGCTGATGCTCTTCTATCTCACGGCATCGCTGGTCATCTCGATGGTGATGAACATCTACAACGCCTCCGTGAAGCTGAAGGAGCGCTAAGCCATGAGTGACAAGACATCCGATTCGATCGCCTTTGTCGCCAAAGGCACCATCCCACCGTCTCCGCCGCCAGCCAGTCAGGCCGGCGTGGTCAAATGGCTGCGGGACAACCTGTTTTCCAGCGTTCCAAACGGGATCCTAACGCTGGTTGCGCTGACCGTGATCTATCTGGTCCTGCAGAAAACCGTGCCGTGGCTGTTCAACGGTGTCTGGACGACAACCTCGCTGAACGAGTGCCGTGAGGTACTTGATGGCAAGGTGGGCGCCTGTTTCTCGGTCCTGACCGAGCGCTGGCACCAGCTCCTCTACGGTTTCAAATACCCGGCCGAGTACTACTGGCGTCCGAACCTCGGTTTGGTGCTGCTGCTGGTTGCCGTGGCCCCGGTGCTGTTCTTTGATCTGCCACGCAAGATGCTGATCTTTACCGGCCTCTATCCGTTCATCGCTTTCTGGCTGATCTGGGGTGGCACCATCATGGCGCCAATCATTGCCCTGCTGGGTTTTGTCGTGGGCGGTGTGGTGTTTCAGGTCTATGGTCGCAGCTCCTTTGCCGCGGGCTTTTTCGGGGGTATCGCCGCTGCGCTGATCATCTGGGCTCTGGGCGGAATGCTGATCCCCGAAGGAGCCTCTGAGAACGCCATGCTGGAGGCGGTGCCTTCGCGCGATCTGGGCGGCTTTATGCTGAACCTGATGCTGGGTGTGACCTGTGTATCGCTGTCGCTGCCGCTGGGCATCGCCCTGGCATTGGGACGTCAGTCTGACATGCCGCTGATCAAGTGGATCTGCGTCATCTTCATCGAATTCGTTCGGGGCGTGCCACTAATCACGCTTCTGTTCGTCGCCTCGGTGATGCTGGCCTATTTCTTCCCGCCGGATGCCACCGTGGACCTGTTCCTGCGCGTGGTCATCATGATCACCATGTTCTCGGCAGCCTATATCGCCGAGGTGATCCGGGGTGGCCTTGCCGCACTTCCTAAGGGCCAATACGAGGCCGCGGATTCGCTGGGTCTCGATTACCCGCAGGCGATGCGTCTGATAATCTTGCCGCAGGCGCTGAAGATCTCGATCCCTGGAATCGTGAACGTGGCCGTGGGCCTGTTCAAGGATACCACGCTGGTCTCGGTCATCTCGATGTTCGACCTCGTGGGCATGATCCGCGGACCGATCCTGGCTTCGACCGAATGGAACGGCGTCTACTGGGAGCTTCTGGGCTTTGCCGCGCTCCTTTTCTTCGTCGTCTGCTACGGCATCTCTCAATACTCGCAATGGCTGGAACGCCGCCTTGCGACCGATCACCGATAAGGAGGCCAAGACATGACTGGCACTTCACAAATGAAGGTATCCGACGAAGTCGCGATCACCATCGACGGAATGAACAAGTGGTACGGCTCTTTCCACGTGCTGCGCGACATCAACCTGACGGTCTACCAGGGCGAGCGAATCGTGATCTGTGGCCCCTCCGGCTCGGGTAAATCCACGCTGATCCGCTGCATCAACGCGCTGGAGGAACACCAGCAGGGCTCGATCACCGTGGATGGCACGCTCTTGTCGTCGGATCTGAAGAACATCGACAAGATCCGCTCCGAGGTTGGCATGTGCTTCCAGCACTTCAACCTGTTCCCGCATCTTACGATCCTGGAAAACTGTACGCTGGCCCCGATCTGGGTGCGCAAGACGCCCAAGAAGGAAGCTGAAGAGCGCGCGATGCACTTCCTCGAGAAGGTCAAGATCCCGGATCAGGCGAACAAGTACCCAGGCCAGCTTTCGGGTGGTCAGCAGCAGCGTGTGGCGATCGCGCGCTCGCTGTGCATGATGCCGCGCATCATGCTGTTCGATGAACCCACGTCGGCGCTGGACCCCGAGATGATCAAGGAGGTGCTCGACACCATGATCGAACTCGCCGAAGAAGGCATGACCATGCTGTGCGTGACACACGAGATGGGGTTTGCCCGTCAGGTGGCGAACCGGGTGATCTTCATGGATGCGGGCCAGATCGTTGAACAGAACGAGCCTGAAGCCTTCTTCAACAACCCGCAAAGCGAGCGGACGCAGCTGTTCTTGAGTCAGATCCTCGGGCACTAAGCTCCGGGATGACAGGGCAAAAAATGACCCGCCGGGGTGCCCCGGCGGGTTTTTCTGTTTGTAGGCAGGGGGCGCTCAGGCGCCCAAGAGTTCACGCGGTACGGTGAAGTCGAGCACTTTGCCGCTGCTCCAGGTCAGATCGTTCCAGGTGTCAATGTCGAACCTCGCGATCAGCGTTGCGCCTGTTGGGAAATCGTCAAAGCGCGAGTGGTCCGGAGGATGGTTCACGATGGCATGGGCAAAAGCGGCAATACCGGGATTGTGCCCCAGGATCATCGTTTGCGGATGGGCGGCTTCTCTCAGCACCTGAAAGATGATGTCCGAGCTGGCATGATACAGCCGTTCGGTGAACACAGCGGGTACCTTCATTCCCAAAAGCTCGTAGGTTTCGCGCGTGCGCTGCGAGGAAGAGGACAGAACCTGGTCCGGGAGCTGTTTCATATCCCTCAGCCAGTCCCCCAGCGCCTTGGCCGAGGCCCGGCCCCGTTTGTTCAGTGGGCGGGAATGATCGCTTGGGGCGCTTGTGTCCCAGGCGGATTTTGCATGGCGGGTCAGAATGAGGGTACAGGTCATGTCTTGTGAAAATAACTCATGTGATGGGCTGATTGCGCCGGATCGCGATCTATACCCCGGCTCAGGGGGCAGGCAAGTCGGGCAAGGCAGCCGTTGGACAGGCAAAGGGTCCCGCTTTGGGTCTCCAGGTGATTGTGACAGGCTGACAGGTCATAGGGGCCACCGTCAACCAGGGCGTGTGCCGGGCAGGTCGTTAGACACGGGCGCTCCGCGCAGGTCTCGCAGGGGGAGCTCCGCAAGGGCGGTGCCGGTATTTTTATGTTCTGTCGCAAATGCAAAGCGCCCCTGTAGGAAATCAACATGCCAACAGTATCATGGACCAGCATATGCGACGGGGATGTGAAAGCCCGGCCTGAGGCCAGCGCCCAGTTGATGAATGGCCGATAGGGTGGTCCGCCAAAGGGGTAGTAGGTATCAGCGTCAAACTGCTGGGCTAAGCAATCAACCACGCGATGAGACCAGCGATCCAAGGGATCTGGCCTGCCATCCTTGAACTCAGGGGCGGACTGGAGCCGCCTCCAGCTTCCTTCTGTGGCCAGCCCCAGCAAAATCAGGGTCCCCGAGGTCACCGCCTGCACGGGTGTTTTGCCCGGATGAACCGCGCCCAGAATGGCCAGCTCCTGCGTTTGGGCAGCGTCCAGAATTTGTTGATATGTGACAACGGCTGTCATGGGCGCTCCTTGCGAGTGCCCACGATCTTACCTCCCGACGAGAGGTTGCCAAAAGAAAACCGTCCGGATCGGGGCGGATTCCTTCAATATGGTATTGGGAGGAAGGCGATCAGGCGCGGATCATGGATCCGGCGCCGTGGTCGGTAAACAGTTCCAGTAGAACCGCATTCGGGACCCGTCCATCGACGATGGTGCAGGCGCGCACGCCATTTCGCACTGCCGAAAGGGCGGTTTCGGTCTTGGGGATCATACCGCCTGCAATGACGCCCGATTTCGTCATTGCCTCCACATCGGCGGCTTTGAGTTCTGTCACGACCTCTCCGTCGGCATTCTTTACGCCCGAGACGTCTGTCAGCAGCAAAAGCCGGTCCGCGTTGAGCGATTCGGCAATTGCCCCGGCAGCGGTATCGCCGTTTATGTTGAAGGTCTCGCCGTCGCGGCCTGCGCCGATGGGAGCGATCACCGGGATGATGTCGTTCTCGAACAGGTGATGCAGTACCGCGGGGTTCATCTCGACCGGGGTGCCAACAAAACCAAGATCCGGGTTGGTCTCTTCACAGGTGATGAGGTCCGCGTCCTTGCCGGAAAGCCCCACGCCCATGCCGCCTTGGGCGTTGATCGCCTGCACGATGCGCTTGTTGACGAGGCCGGACAGCACCATCTCCACCACTTCCATGGTAGCCTTGTCGGTGACGCGCTTGCCATTTACGAAATCCGATTTGATCTGCAACTTTTCGAGCATTGCATTGATCATCGGGCCGCCGCCATGGACGATGACCGGGTTCACTCCAACCTGGCGCATCAATACGATATCACGGGCAAAGGTCTCCATCGCTTCGTCGCTGCCCATGGCGTGGCCGCCCAGCTTGATGACGACGATGGCCCCGTCGTAGCGCTGCATATAGGGCAGGGCACTGGACAAAGTCTCTGCGGTGGCAATCCAATCGCGGTTCATATCTTGTTTCTTCATTGCTGGGATCCCTTTGGCCAAGCGTGTTACGCGGTTCTGCGCCTGCTGCCAAGTGCGCCGTTGCAGCGGCGGGCCGGAATGATAGGGTCGCAGCATCCATCCCTCAGACTGGAACACACCCCATGAGCCAGAAGACGCTATTGCTCACCGGAGCCAGCCGCGGCATTGGTCATGCGACCGTACGCCATTTCAACGCCGAAGGCTGGCGGGTCATCACCTGCTCGCGTCAGCCGTTCCCGCAGGAATGCCCCTGGGGCGGCGGAGAGGAGAATCACGTCCAACTGGACCTCTCTGATCCCAGCGATACGATCAATGCCGTAGGGGTGATTCAAGAGCGTCTCAACGGGCGTCTGGATGCCCTGGTCAATAATGCCGGGATTTCGCCGAAGGGTCCGAACGGAGAGCGTCTCAATACGCTGGATACGGATCTCATGACCTGGGGCAAGGTGTTCCATGTGAACTTTTTCGCCTCGGTGGTGCTCGCGCGCGGGCTGAAGGATGAACTGGCCGCCGCCAAGGGATCGGTGGTCAATGTGACCTCCATTGCAGGCAGCCGGGTGCATCCCTTCGCTGGTGCGGCCTATGCGACCTCAAAAGCGGCCCTGGCGGCGCTGACGCGGGAAATGGCCCATGATTTCGGCCCGCTTGGTGTGCGCGTCAATGCGATCGCGCCGGGCGAAGTGGAAACGGCGATCCTGTCTCCGGGAACAGAACAGATCGTGGAAAAACTGCCCATGCAGCGCCTTGGCCAGCCGGAAGAGGTCGCCGCTGCGATCTATTTCCTGTGTTCAGGGGGCAGTTCCTATATCTCGGGGGCCGAGATCGAGGTTAATGGCGCCCAGCATGTCTGACGGGCGCCGGAGGCCTTAGTCGATACCAGCGATGATCGCCCGCAAGGTGGCGACCCCGTCGCCCTTTTCCGAAGAGGTCAGAACGATCTCAGGATAGGCGGCCGGGTGTTTCGAAAGCGCGTCCCGTACCTGATCCATCACCTTGTCCAGATCCTTGGCCTTGACCTTGTCCGCCTTGGTCATCACGCATTGGAACGTCACAGCAGCGCTGTCCAGGAGCGCCATGATCTCTTCATCGACCTTCTTGATGCCGTGGCGGCTGTCGATCAGCACAAAGGCGCGACGCAGGGTCTGACGGCCGCTGAGATAGCGTTTCAGCAGCTTCTGCCATTTTTCCACCACGGCGAGGGGGGCATTGGCATAGCCATAGCCGGGAAGATCCACGAGGTAGAGATCGGGTCCTTGGGTGAAATAGTTGATTTCCTGCGTGCGCCCCGGCGTGTTCGATGCGCGCGCCAGCCCCTTGGTGCCAGTAAGCGCATTGATCAGGCTCGATTTGCCCACGTTGGAGCGGCCCGCGAAACAGACCTCCGCCCGGTCGGCCTCGGGCAGGCCGGACATGGCGACGACGCCTTTCAGGAATTCGGACTGGCCTGCAAAAAGTTTGCGACCTTTTTCTGCCGTGGCCTCATCCGGGGCCTCGGCCAACGGGAACTGCATCTGCATCAAAGCACCTTTACCGGGTCGCCAAGGCGGATATCCCCACCGCGCACGACCTCTGCATAGACCGAGAAATCCTGATGGCCAAAGCTGCCGTTCAGGGTTTTGAGTGTATCTGCATCGCGAAGGCCCGTGGCCGGGTTCGCAGTGGTCGCCATGCAGCGCTGGGTGCGTTCGCGTACCAGGAAGACCGCCGCACCGATCTGCACTTCGCGGCCCAGCCAATCATGCTCTACCCAGGCGTCCTCCAGATCGAACCAGATATTGCCACGCCAGCGCAAGGGCGACAGATCTTGCCCCATCGCGGCTTCGACTGCGCGGTGAGAGGCGAGATTGCACAAAGTCACCGAGGGAAAATCGGTATCTGTCATCCCACGGCCTGGAACGCGCACGATCCGCGCCGAGGCTGCGCGCCCTGTCGGCATCAGGGGACGGACCCAATCCAGAAAGCGGGGCAGATCTTCGCTTGTGTCCGGGTTGAAGGTGAGCGGATCGCGTGCTGGGTGGCTCAACGTCACCGTGCCTGCCGCAACATCATATGCTGACGTGATAGCCATCAGTTGCGGGGCCTTGGCAACGCGGCTGAAGTTGGAGCAGGGCGCCCAGGCGCTGTCATCTGCTGAAGATGCTTCATGAGCAACCGCCCAAACGCGATCGCCGGGCATAGTCTGCCCGGCGGTCAGCGTGACGCTCTCCAGCGCCTCCCGGCCATGTGATTTGACCGGGTGGCGCCAAATTTCCGTAACGGTGTGCGTCATTTCTCCTCCGTCTTGGCGTCGCGCTTGAGGCTCGACTTGATGTTGCCGAAGACGTCCGGCTTGTACCCGTGGTGACGCATGATCAGGTACTGCTGGATAAAGGTGATGGTGTTGTTCGCGATCCAGTAGACGACAAGACCCGAAGCAAAACCACCCAGCATGAACATGAAGACCCAAGGCATCCAGGCAAAGATCATCTTTTGCGTCGGATCAGTGGGCGCCGGGTTCAGTTTTTGCTGCAGCCACATCGACACGCCCAAAAGGATGGGCAGGATACCGATAAAGATCAGCGACAGAATGCTCTCGGGGCCGGGCGCTGCAAAGGGCAGCAGGCCAAAGAAGTTCATGAGCGAAGTTGGGTCCGGCGCGCTGAGGTCCTGGAAGGGGCCAAAGAACGGTGCGTGGCGCAACTCGAGCGTGACGAAGATTACCTTGTAGAGCGAAAAGAAGATCGGGATCTGAATCAGGATCGGCAGACAGCCCGCAGCGGGATTCACCTTTTCCTTCTTGTAGAGCTCCATCATCTCCTTTTGCAGCTTCTGGCGATCGTCGCCAGCGCGCTCTTTCAGCTTCTCCATCTCGGGCTGCAGTTCCTTCATCTTTGCCATGGAGGCGTAGGACTTATAGGCCAGCGGGAAGACGAGGATCTTGATGAAGATGGTCAGGCCAATGATCGCCCAGCCCATGTTTCCGATCAGGGCATTGAGCCAGTGCAGCACTGCAAAGATCGGCTTGGTCAGGAAGAAGAACCAGCCCCAGTCAATGCTGTCGAGGAAGCCTTCGATCCCATCTTTTTCATAGCCGCGGATGGTTGCCCATTCCTTGGCACCGGAAAACAGCATGGTGGTCACTTCGGCGGACTGACCATCGGCCAAAGACTGCGTGGGCAGCACGATGTCGGTCTGGTAGATCTCGCGGCGCTCGTCGTATTTCGCGATCGAGCGGAAGCTTTGACCCGGCTCGGGCACCAGCGTGGACATCCAGTAATGATCGGTAAAGCCGATCCAACCGTTGGTTTCGATCTGCTTCACCTCGGCGCGCGCGCCATCGCGCGGGTCGGGTTCGAAATCGACCATGTCATCATAGTCGATCTCGGACAGCTCGCCGTCGGCCATACCGACAACGCCTTCGTGCAGGATGAAGAAGTTCTTGAGGTCTGCGGGTTCACCATGGCGGGCCAGCGTGCCGTAGGGGGCCAGCGAAACTGTGGCACCGCTTGCGTTCTGAACGGACTGGGTTACCGAGAACAGGTAGTCTTCATCCACCGAGATGGTGCGGGTAAATGTCAGTCCCTTACCATTGTCCCAGGTCAGAGTGACTGGGGTGTCAGGCGTCAGGGTTTGCGTCTCGTCTGCGGTCCAGACGGTGTTGGCGCCCGGGACGTCCTCAAAGGTTAGGCCAGCGCCCGGCGCCCAACCATAAAGCGCGTAAAAGGCTTCGGGTTGACCGACCGGTGTCAGCACGTGGACGATATCCGCATCCTCATCCAGGGATTCGCGGTAGTCTTTCAGGGCAAGATCGTCGATGCGTCCGCCCTGCAGCGAGATGCTACCCGCTAGGCGCTCTGTATCGATTCTCAGGCGTGGGGCGCTTGGCGCGTCTGCCTCGGCGCTTGGCTGTGTGCTGAAGGTAGCGTCGCTCTGAGCGACGGCCGGGGCGTTTGCGGTCGTGCTTTCCGGTGCCGTTTCAGTTGCGACCGGCTGTGGTGCCGTTTCGGGCTCCGGAGGTGGGAAAAAACTGTACCACCCGAGAATCACCAGGAAGCTGAGCGCTGTTGCGAGAATGAGATTCTTGTTCTGATCGTCCATTGGGGACCGCCACCTCGTGCATGGAATGACAGGGTGTGGTTCAACAGAGGTGAGCCGCAAAGGTCAAGCGGAATCGGGAAAATCGACGGCGTCATAGCGCCGCCGACCCGGGGTTTCCTACGGAAATTTGCGATTTCAGGGGTTCTGACGCCCGATTACAGGTGCGTCCTGCAGTTTGGCCTGATGCGCAGTCATCCAGTCGAGTGTCTGGTCAAAGGGCATGGGACGGCCGATGCCAAAGCCCTGAACATGATCGCATCCCAGTTGTGACAGCAGCGCATGTTCCCCAACGGTTTCCACACCTTCGGCGAGCGTTTCGAGGTCAAGGCGTTCGGCCATGGTCAGGATCGCCGCGATCAGTTTCTGCTGTTCGGGGTCGCGGTCCGATTTCATCACGAAGGAGCGGTCGATCTTGATGCGCGATATATTGAAACGGCGCACGGCAGAGATTGATGCGTGGCCGGTGCCAAAGTCATCCAGCTCGATTCGGCAGCCCATCGCGCTGAGTGCGGCGATATTGCGGGTAACCACATCGTCAGGCTGATCGGTCATCACGGTTTCCAGCACCTCGACCGAGAGACGGTCCGGCGACAGCCCAAAGCGCTCGAGTTCCCAGCGCACATTATCGGCAAGACCCGGATTGCGAAGCTCTTGGGTGGCAAAGTTCACGCCAACCGAGGGCACTTCGACCCCGGCGGCATCCCAGGCCTTCATCGCGGTCAGGGAGTGAAACAGCATCACTTGGCTCAACCGTTCCATCAGGCCGGCCTCTTCGAGGGCAGGCAGGAAGCTGTTTGGCGGAATGAGACCCCGGACCGGGTGCATCCAGCGGGCAAGCGCCTCAAAACCCGAAACGCGGCCTGTGTCAGTGGAAATCTGTGGCTGAAACCAGGGCACGATCTGACCCGACTCCAAAGCCTCTGCAGCTTCCTCCCGCAAATTGCAGCGCGCCTTGTTGCGGTGGTAGATGTCCGCCGAATAGACGCGGATGCCAGAGGGGCCGTTCTGTTGGGCATCGGCCAGGGCCGTGGCTGCTGCGCTGGTCCAGTCCGATGGCTTCGCGCCTGGCGCGCGACTGCGCATGCAGAACCCGATCGAGCAGGAGACATAAACGGACGTGCCATCAAGGCTGATCGGTTCTTCAACGGCTGATTGCATCCGCCCTGAAAGCTGAACGCAGGATTCCAGATCCAGCTGCAGAACGGGGGTCAGGCAGACGCCGAATTTGCTGTCACCGATCCGCGCTACGGTGTCCTTGTTGCGCAGGGTGCTTGCGATGCGATCACCGCAGCGCTGAATGATCTGGTCGCCGGCTTCCTGGCCATAGCGGTCGACGATGTCTTTGAAGTCGTCGATTTCAATCAGGTAGATGACCGACCTGAGGCCTGTGTCGCTGGTTTCCTCGAACACCTCGCGCACTTCGGTTTCAAATCCTTCACGCAGGATCATGCCGGTGATGCTGTCGCGCGGTGTGCCAAGGCTGCGGGAACGATCAAAGCCTCCAAGTGCCGCAAAAAGCACCGGTAGACCAAGTGCAACCCACAACAGAGCCGCCTCACCGCCAAGCCAGAAGGTCGCCAGCGTCAAGGCAGGCAGGAAAGCCAGCACCGGAGGCGTGAACAACGCCGGGGCTACTTTTCTCCTGAAGCGCGTCAGCAGACCTGATTGGAATTTGGGCATGAGCAGACCTTTCCCCTTCAGCACATGGGTGCAGGTTGAGACTAGGGGCTGCTTCTGACTGCGGAGTTAACGCAAAGCGGGAATCTCGTCCGAATCTGAGGTCTCGACAGTGTTTTTCAGCTCCAAACCGGCAAAATCGAACAATTTTGGGTCCAAAAGGTGAGATGGGCGCGCATTCATCAGCGCTCGGAACATCACCTGACGGCGTCCAGGACTGTTTGATTCCCACTGGTCGAGGATCTGTTTGACCTGCTGACGCTGCAGCCCGTCCTGACTGCCGCAAAGGTCGCAGGGAATGATTGGGTAATTCATGGCCTTGGCGAATTTTTCGCAATCAGCCTCGGCCACATGTGCGAGGGGACGAAACACGAACAGGTCGCCTTCTTCATTGACAAGTTTCGGTGGCATAGTGGCCAGACGGCCACCATGGAACAGGTTCATGAAGAAGGTCTCCAGAATGTCGTCGCGATGATGTCCCAGAACCACGGCCGAACAGCCTTCTTCGCGGGCAATCCGGTACAGATTGCCGCGCCGTAGCCGCGAGCAGAGCGCGCAATAGGTGCGGCCCTGCGGCACCTTGTCGACGACAATGCTGTAGGTGTCCTGGTACTCGATCCGGTGTGGCACGCCCATCTTTTCCAGAAACTCCGGCAGAACCGTGGCCGGAAAGCCCGGCTGGCCCTGATCCAGATTGCAGGCCAGAAGATCCACCGGCAGAAGGCCGCGCCATTTCAGTTCGTAAAGCACCGCGAGCAGCGTATAGCTGTCCTTGCCGCCGGACAGGCAGACCAGCCAGCGCGGCGTACTGCCATCGGCGCGGCGTTCCACCATACCGTATTGTTCAATCGCCTCACGGGCATAGCGTACGATGCGTTTGCGCAGCTTCTTGAACTCGGTGGTAGAGGGCGCACCGGCAAATAGTGGGTGGATTTCGTCCAGATCATCATCAAGCATGACGGCCCCCTAGCCGCTGAAACGCCTTTTGCCAAGAAGAATCCGTGAAACCTGTTCCGAAGCGCCGCCCGTGTCATCCAAACCTGCTTTCGCAGCGTAGACCCTCAAAAGGAGACGATGATGCGAGCACTAGTGGTCTGCGCCTATGCGCTGGTTCTTGGGGTTTTCCTGTCGGCCTGTGGTCGTCCCGACCTTGGGGATGAGACGCTGAGCGACAAGCAACTGAACCTCGAAGAGTACTTTGATGGACGCACAGTGGCCTATGGTCAGTTCACGGATCGGTTCGGAACCGTGCGGCGGCGTTTCAAGGTCGAAATCGATGGTACTTGGGATGGCAACACGCTGACCCTGGTAGAAGATTTCCAATATGCCGATGGCGGCACGGAACAGCGAATCTGGTCGCTGACAAAAACAGGCGAGGAGAGCTGGCAGGGCACCGCCGAGGGCGTTCAGGGCGTCGCAACGGGCGAAGAGAGTGGCGATACTTTCAACTGGCGCTATACCATCGATCTGCCGATGCCGGATGGTGACACGATGCGGGTCAGCTTTGATGACTGGATGTGGCTCCTGGAAGACGGACGCCTTCTGAACAAGGCCTACATGAGCCGCTTTGGCGTGACGCTGGGCGAGGTGACCATTTTCTTCGAGAAGAAATAGCCAATCAGTTGTCCGGTGGTGCGGGGGGGTGGGCATTCTTGTCTGGAACCGGGTCGTAGCCATCCCCGCCAAACGGGTGGCAGCGCCCAATCCGCCGCGCTGCAAGCCAGGTACCCTTTATCGCTCCGTGCTTTTCCAGAGCCTCAAGCGCATAGGCAGAGCAGGTGGGCTGATACCGGCAGTTAAAACCGACCCATGGGCTGAAGATCAGCCGATAGGCGTGCACGGGCAACGCTATGAGACGGGCAAAGGGTGACATGCGCTCTAGATAGGCCCCGATGACCTTGCATGAAAGTCCCGCGGCCAGATCAGCCGTGAATTTTCCTGAGGGCGTAGATAAGATCCCGCTTCAACTCTTCGAAGGGGCGCTGGGCCGTGTCCTGCGCACGCCCGATCAATACATAGTCCCAACCGGCACGGCCATGTGCGGGCAGCACCATGCGGGCCACTTCACGCAGCCGGCGCTTGGCGCGGTTGCGGGCAACCGCATTGCCGACTTTCTTGGAGCAGGTAAAGCCGACGCGAATCCCGCCATCATCACGGCGGTTGCGCCCCTGAACCATCATGCCCTTGCTGCCCTGACGGCGCGCGCGCGCTGCCGCAAGAAAATCACGGCGTTTGGTGATGACTTCGATGTTGGTCAGTGGTTTGGCATCATCCAGACAAACGGAAACCGCCGAAGGCGTATCCCTCGTGTCGGCAGAGCCGTCCTTGGGAGCCTTCGGCGGTGTCATTCCGTCAACGCGTGCAGCGTAGCGCGAACTTATGCGCTCAGCTCTTTGCGGCCACGTGCGCGGCGTGCGTTCAGGATCTTGCGGCCTGCCTTGGTGGCCATGCGCGCACGGAAGCCGTGGCGGCGTTTGCGAACCAGGTTCGAAGGCTGATAGGTGCGTTTCATCGCTCCGGTCTCCACATTATGTCATCGGGCGCGGCGCGGAATCGCCTGCCGGGTGTAATCTCGAAGCCCGGTCTTTAGGAGGGATCGGACGCCAAGTCAAACCCATTGGCTGGGTTTTTCGCTGCTTTTCGCGCCCGAGGGCAGCATTTATGTCAAAAAACTGCGTCGACATCCGCTATGGAGCCTTTGAACGGGCCAAATATTACAGAGGGCCACCCGGGTGGCGGAAATTCTCACAAATACTATGTCCGGTGATCAAGCGCCCGTGAACTGCTATGCCGCGGGCGTGCACAGGGGCCATATTGGCCTTAGGACGCAGGGCGACACAAGCGAGGCAGAGAGACATGAGCAACGGAACCGATTCAAAACCAAGCCCGCAAAAGAAGGGGCTGGCCCGGCATTTGCCACTGATTGTCGTTGCCATCGTCGCAATCATCGGTGCGGTCACACTCAATGACTATCTGACCTTTGATACCCTGCGCGACAATCGCGAGGCGCTCTTGGGCTTTCGGGATCAGAACTACCTCGGACTGGCTGCCGCCTTTGCTGCCATCTACATCGTGATGGTCGTCTTTTCACTTCCCGGTGCGGCGGTGGCCTCGGTAACCGGGGGGTTCCTGTTCGGTCTCGCCATGGGGACTGCCTTGAATGTGGTGTCGGCCACGATTGGCGCTGCCGGTATTTTCCTGGCGGCGCGCTGGGGCTTGGGCGAGATGCTGTCCGCCCGGTTCGAGGCGGCCGAAGGACGGGTGCAGATGCTGAAACATGCGTTGCGCCAGAACGAGATCGAGGTGCTCTTGCTGTTGCGGCTGGTGCCTGCGGTGCCGTTCTTTGTGGCGAATCTCCTGCCGGCCATGGTGGGCGTGAAGTTCGGCAACTTTCTGTGGACCACTGCGCTGGGCATCATCCCCGGTGCTATCGTCTTTACCTGGATCGGGGTTGGCGTTGGTGCCGTGTTCGACAGGGGGGAGGACCCTGACCTGTCGCTCTTGTGGGAGCCACATATCATCGGCCCGATTCTGGGGCTCTGCGTTCTGGCCGCCATGCCAATCATTGTGAAATCTCTGCGCGGCAAACCGCCCCGCAACACGCCGGAGGCCTGATCATGCCCAGTATCACATGTGATTTGTTGGTGATTGGGGCGGGCTCTGGTGGTCTGTCGGTTGCGGCCGGGGCAAGCCAGATGGGCGCGGATGTCGTGCTGCTGGAAGGGCATAAAATGGGCGGCGACTGCCTGAACTACGGCTGCGTTCCCTCTAAGGCGCTGCTAGCCAGCGCCAAGGCCGCCTATGGTCAGGCCCATTCCAGTGCTTTTGGCGTTGCCGACCAAGTGCCGCAGGTGGACTACGCTGCGGCAAAGGATCATGTGCGCGACGTGATCGAAACCATTGCCCCCGTGGACAGCCAGGAGCGCTTTGAAGGCTTTGGCGTGCGGGTGATCCGGGAGTTCGGCCGCTTCATTTCGCCGCGTGAGGTGGAGGCGGGCGAGGACGTGATCAAGGCACGGCGGGTCGTGATCGCGACCGGCTCTTCCCCGCTGGTGCCGCCGATTCCCGGGTTGGATCAGGTTCCTTACGAAACGAATGAGACCCTGTTCGATTTGCGCGAGCGCCCGGATCATCTGCTGATCATCGGTGGAGGCCCTATCGGCATGGAGATGGCGCAGGCCCACGTCCGCCTTGGCTGCAAGGTTACGGTCATCGAGGGTGGTACGGCTTTGGGCCGCGATGATCCCGAGGCCGCCGAGGTGGTTCTGGATCATCTGCGCAGCGAAGGCGTGGAAATCGTCGAGCAAGCGCTCGCGGCCGAGGTGCGCGGGCAGGCGGGCGCAATTGAGGTGGAAGCCAAAGACGGACGTATTTTCAAGGGCACACATCTTGTGGTGGCGGTGGGGCGCAAGGCGAATACCGAGCGGCTGAACCTTGAGGCCGCAGGCATTGAACAGACAAAGACCGGGATCAAGGTCGACGCCAGCCTGCGCACCACAAATCGCCGGGTCTATGCCATCGGAGATGTCGCGGGCGGGCTGCAATTCACTCATGTGGCCGGATACCACGCCGGGGTGATCATCCGCTCCAGCCTCTTTGGTCTGCCGTCAAAGGCAAGGACTGCGCATATCCCCCGTGCGACCTACACCGACCCGGAACTGGCACAGGTCGGCCTGACCGAGGCCGAGGCGCGAGAGCAACATGGGGAGAGGCTTGAGATCGCGCGGTTCGATTACAGCCACAACGACCGCGCCCTGGCCGAGCGCAAGGCGAAGGGGTTTATCAAGGTGATGGTGGTCAAGGGGCGCCCCGTGGGCGTGACCATCGTGGGCCATCAGGCAGGAGAGCTGATCAATCTCTGGTCTCTGGTTCTGGCGAACAAGATGAAGATGAGCCAGGTTGCGGCCATGGTCTCTCCCTATCCGACGATCGGAGAGGTAAACAAACGCGCAGCGGGGGCCTATTTCTCTCCGCGCCTATTTGATAATCCCAAGGTTGAACGCGTGGTCCGGTTTGTTCAACGCTGGATCCCCTAGGCCGAAAGGGGCGCAATGCTGAATACGCTGTCGGGCAGATTCCTGGTTCTGACCACGGTCTTTGTGATGCTGGCCGAAGTGCTGATCTTTGTGCCCTCGGTCTCAAGGTTCCGGCTCGACTACCTGTCCGACCGACTGGAGCGGGCGCAGATCGCATCGCTTGCATTGCTGGCTGACGATATGCTGGACAGTGAGCTGGAAGCAGAGCTTCTGGAGAATGCCGGCGTGTTCAACGTGGTCCTGCGCCGGGATGAGATGCGGCAGCTGGTTCTGTCCTCTCCGATCCCACAGCCTATTGAAGGCACGTTCGATCTGCGGATGACCGGGCCCTTTACCCTGATTGGTGATGCGATGAAACGGATGGTGACGCCTGGCAACCGGATCATCCGGGTCATTGGCGCACCGGTACGGGATGCGGGGCTACTGATCGAGATCACCATGGAAACGGCCCCCTTGCGCGCGGCCATGATCGATTATGGCGTGCGTATCCTCGTGCTCTCGGCGGTGATCTCGGTCTTTACCGCGCTCTTGCTGTTCATGGCCGTGCGCGTGTTTCTGGTGCGTCCGATCAAGGGTGTGGTGGGTTATATGCAGCGCTATGCGGCAGCGCCCGAGGATGCGCGCGGCATCATTCAGCCCAACGCCGGCGTGACGGAGCTGCGCGAAGCCGAAGAGGCGCTTATGAAGCTGCAGACCGAACTGACCCAGGCGCTGAAACAGAAAGAGCGGCTGGCCCAGTTGGGCGGAGCCGTCGCCAAGGTCAGCCATGATCTGCGCAATATCCTGACCTCCGCGCAGCTCTTCACCGCCCGGATCGAAACCAGTGAGGACCCACTTGTGCGCAGGCTGGCGCCCAAGCTGGTGAATTCGATCACTCGCGCCGTGTCCTTGTGCGAAGGGACCCTGGCTTTCGGCCGCGCAGAAGAACCCGCGCCCACGTTCACTCAAGTCCCCCTGCGCGAGATTGCCGGCGATGTGGCCGAAAGCGAATCTCTGGCGGCAACGGGAACCGAGATCGACATCCATGCCGATGTGCCGCCCGATCTGGTTGTGCGGGCAGATCAGGAGCAGTTGTTCCGTATCGTGATGAACCTTGTGCGCAATGCCCGGCAGGCCATTGCGGCGACCGGGAAGCCGGGCCGGATCACCATCTCTGCACAGGATGAGGTGGAAACCTGGTTGATCCGCATCGAAGACACCGGACCGGGTTTGCCCCAAAAGGCGCAGGAAAAGCTCTTCACACCGTTCCAAGGTGGTGCCCGCAAGGGCGGCAGCGGTTTGGGTTTGGCCATTGCCCAGGAATTGGCACGCGGTCACGGTGGCGGGGTCTACTTGCGCCACACGGGGCCAGACGGGACGGTTTTCGAGATTTGCCTGCCAAAGGGAGACGGTGCGTTTTAGTCGGGGCAAGGGCGCGGTGTCCTCCACTCCAACTAAATTCTTTTTTGGGGTTGCGCCGGTCATCTGCTAGGATTAAACCCCGCCTCCAGTGGACCGATAGCTCAGCTGGATAGAGTACTTGACTACGAATCAAGGGGTCGGGGGTTCGAATCCTCCTCGGTCCGCCACTACCCAAACAGCCGTTTGCGGCTGTTTGGAACAGGCCAAATGGAGGGCGGTTTGTCCTTCCTTGCCGGGAGCCTTGATCCCGCAGCAGTGGACCGATAGCTCAGCTGGATAGAGTACTTGACTACGAATCAAGGGGTCGGGGGTTCGAATCCTCCTCGGTCCGCCACTGCTCTCCGTTTCAGGCCATGGCTAGGCCGGACGTTCGCAAAATCTTCCCTCTGTATTCAGCGTGCTTCGACCTGCGGCTAGCGCATCTGCGGCAGCTAGGGCCGGTGGTCATGCCCCGCATCGGCATGCGATGATTCTGGCCCTTTGCCCCGCTGGAATTGCGAATCGATGTGCCGCTCATCGCAGGACCCCCAATACATAGACGCGCACGAACGAGCCATTCTCGTGGCCCATCTCGGGTGAGAAGCAATTATGTTATTGAACAGACGTGGATTTCGCAGGAAGGGGATTTTTCCAAAACGTTAAAGTTTGGATAGCCATTTGTCGGTAGGATCGTGCTTCAAGAGTGAACTCATCGCGGAGCCTTCGAGTGTTTTTTAAAGGTAAGACGCGGGCGGCGCCCGAAAGAGCTGACATGGATCGTGTCATCGCGGACATGATCGAGCGGACGCAGGCCACGATTCAGTTCGAAGCTGACGGGACCATCATCACGGCGAATGAGAACTTCCTGTCGCTGATGGGCTACCAGCTTAATGAAATCGTTGGAAAGAACCACTCCATGTTCGTCGATCCAAAGTTCGCCAGCAGCGGTGACTATGCGCAGTTCTGGACGGCGCTGCGCGCAGGCCGGACCTTGTCGGATCAGTACCCTCGCCTTACGAAAAACGGTTCTGTTGTCTGGATTCAGGCGACCTATGCAGCGGTGCCCGGTCCCGATGGCAAAACGGAAAAAGTGATCAAGGTTGCAACGGATGTCACTGAACGGCGGCGCGCCCTTCAAGAAGTTGCCGCAGGTTTACAGGCTCTCAGCGAAGGTGACCTGCGCCAGCGAGTGGTGATCCGCAACGCCGAAGATATCGGTGTGATCGCCAAGGCTTACAACCGCTCGATGGAACAGCTCGAAAAGGCCGTGAATACCGTCAAAAATGTCTCCTTTGCCGTCACGCAGACCGCATCGGAAATCAGTCAGTCTTCTACCGATCTGTCACATCGCACCGAAAGCCAGGCCGCCACGCTGGAGCAGACTGCCGCCGCGCTGGAGCAGTTGACTTCGACCGTGCGTGCCGCAGCGGCCGGCGCACACAAGGTTGAAGAGATCGTTGGAAACACCCAGTCTGTCGCCGTGCAGAGCGAGCGCGTGGTCTCCGATGCCATCAGCGCCATGTCCGCGATCGAATCCTCCTCCGAGAAGATCGCGAAGATCATCACCGTGATTGATGACATCGCTTTTCAGACCAATCTCCTTGCGCTGAACGCCGGTGTCGAGGCCGCCCGGGCCGGGGATGCCGGGCGCGGCTTTGCGGTTGTGGCTGCCGAAGTCCGCGCCTTGGCGCAGCGATCCGCAATCGCAGCGGGTGAGATCAAAGACCTGATCGATGAAAGTAAGGAGAACGTTGGAACGGGTGTGGACCTGGTCGGGCGCAGCGGTGAGGAGTTGAAGCGTATCGTCGATGCGGTTGGCACCATTTCCGGCCATATTTCTGAGATTGCCGTCGGCGCATCCGAACAGTCGACCACACTTGTGGAGATAAGCGCAGGCGTTTCACAGCTTGATCAGGTGACGCAACAGAATGCGGCCATGGTTGAGCAAACAACAGCATCGACTCAGATCTTGTCCAATGACGCATCGCAGCTGTCTCAGGAGGTGCAGGCCTTCAAGACCCGGCCCGATATCGGGGCGGAGACAAAGACCTCGGCCTCATCCAACTCGATTGCGAAAAAAACCGGTCATGCCCCAAGGGCTGCAGCAAGCACCGCAGGCAACGCAGCCCTGCAGGCAGAAGCTGTGCGCTGGGAAGACTTCTAACGGGCGATCAGGCAGGCACCAGGATCGGTGCCCTTTGCAGACGCATACCTATAAAGTGGCTCGCTACGTCTAAAGTGGCGGCCGCTTTTGTTTTGCGGTCGCGAAAAAAGCCGGTCAAAGAGTCAAGGAACAGAGCCCTTCACCCACGCATCTGTGACGGGGCGCAACTGGCGTGTTGACACTCCTGCGCTGCGCCGCAACGCTGTCGCGCAAAACGGGGGCACGGATGAATTCGCAAGCAGTTTCAGGTTTTCCCACGATCCGGACGGTGGGCCTGACGGGTATGATCGTCACCTTTGCCGATGCTTTGGATGAGGCTTCGAATCGGGCGACACTCTCCTTTCGACAGCGCCTGGAAGAGCTGGACTGGGCCGGTGTCCTTGAAACCTCGACCTCTTTGGCCTCCGTTTACATTCGGTTCGACCCGCATGATCTGGACCACGCCCGCTTGGCTGCGCGTCTGAAGGAACAGGTTGAGGCGCGCGACTGGTACCGCGAACCCCTGCCGCCTGGGCGCCGGTTCTGGCGTGTTCCGACGGTCTATGGCACCGATCTCGCACCGCAGCTGCCCGAGGCCGCCGATGCCGCCGGTTTGACCGAGGCGCAGGCCATCGAGTGTCTCGGTTCCTCACGGGTGCGGGTTCTGACCATCGGTTTTGCGCCGGGGCAACCCTACCTCGGGCAGCTTGGTCCAGAGTGGGATCTGCCTCGCCAGACCGAACTGACGCCGATGGTCCCCCGCGGCGCTCTTGTGTTGGCAATTCGGCAATTCGTTCTTTTTTCTTCTTCTACGCCAACCGGTTGGCGGCACGTGGGGCAGACGGGTTTCATGCTGTTCCGGCCGGAGGCTGAAACGCCGTTCGCGTTGCGGGCAGGGGACGAACTGCAGTTCGAGCCGGTCTCACGGACCGATTTTCTGAAGCTGCGAGAAGATGACGCCATCATGGGAGGCGCCACGTGCGAGGAGATTTCGGCATGAGCGGCGTCAAGGTTCTCAAGATTGGACCCGCAGCCAGTGTTCAGGACCTTGGCCGACCCGGCCTGTTGGATCAGGGGGTGCCGCGCGGCGGGGCCGCAGATCCGCTGGCTCTGGCGGAGGGCGCAGCTCTGTTGCAGCAAGACCCGGGGTTTGCTGCGCTGGAGATGGCCGGAATGGGGGGCTCCTTTGAAGCAACCGGTGCCTTGCGCATAGCGTTGACCGGGGCGCCCATGTCGGCCACCCTGGATGGGGCTGCGCTGATCTGGAATGCGAGTTACCGGATTGAGGCTGGACAAAGGCTGGAAATCGGTCCGGCCCGGCGAGGTGTCTACGGATACCTCCATCTTGGCGGCGGTATTGATGTCCCTTCTGTTCTTGGCGCTCGGGCGACCCATTTGGCGGCTGGCTTGGGCAAAGCGACTGCTGCTGGAGAGGTTCTTGTCGGAGGACAGGATAGCGGGGCCGAAACCGGTTTGACGCTTCCGGTGCAAGACAGATTTCAGGGCGGCGACGTGAGGATCGTGGAAAGCTTCCAAAGCGAGCTGTTCTCGCCCGACGTGCGTGTCAGGTTCGCAGAGACAGCGTTTCGGCGCGGAACGCGTGCCAACCGGATGGGGGTTGAGATGCTCTCAGACAGTGAGGGGTTTGCCGCTGACGGTCAGCTTAATATCCTGTCTGAGATCATCGTACCCGGGGATGTCCAGATGACGGGGGACGGAAGACCCTTCGTGTTGCTTCGTGAGGCGCAGACCACTGGCGGCTACCCGAGAATCGGCACAGTCTTGCCTTGCGATCTGCCGAAGGTCGCGCAGGCACAGGCGGGTGCGCCTTTCCGGTTCCGCTGGGTGTCGCTGGAGGACGGGCTGCGCCTGCAGGCCAAACATGAAAAGGATCTGCGCGCTTTGCCAGGCGCCTGTCGGCCTTTGCTGCGCGATCCCGGGGCGATACAGGACCTACTGTCCTACCAACTGATCAGCGGTGCGGTCTCTGCAACGGCCGACCCCTTTGGCACTGGAGAAGTGAAATGAGCAAAACCGTCGACCTGAATGCCGATATGGGAGAAAGCTTTGGGCCTTGGAACATGGGCGATGACGGCGCATTGCTGGATGTTGTCTCTTCGGCCAATATCGCATGCGGCTTTCACGCCGGCGACCCGGATGTCATGGCGCAGACCATGGCACGGGCGCGTGACAATGGGGTGGGGATCGGTGCACATCCGGGCTTTCCCGATTTGCAGGGCTTTGGCCGCCGCCGGATGCATATTTCGCATGACTCGCTGGCAAACATGGTTCGCTACCAGCTGGGCGCGGCGCGCGGCATGGCGGCCGCGCTGGGCGCTGAGGTCCGGCACCTGAAATTGCACGGCGCTCTGTCGAATATGGCCTGCACCGATTACGATATGGCCCGCGCCTGCTATCAGGCGGCGCTCGACGTGGATCCCGACATCATCGTGATGGTTCTGGCCGCCACGGCGATGGAGGAGGTGGTGCGGGATCTTGGCTGCAACTGGTGCGGCGAGATTTTTGCAGACCGCGCCTACAATGACGATGGCACCCTTGTGGACCGCAGTCAGCCCGGCGCGGTGATCCATGATCCGGACCTTGCGGGGCCGCGCATCGTCGAGATGGTCAAGGCGGGCGCGATCATCACTGAAAGCGGCAAGCGCATACCCACCTCGATTGATACGATTTGCCTGCATGGAGACACGCCAACTGCCGTTGAGCTGGCCCGCAGCGTGCGTCAGAGCCTGACCGAAAACGGGATAGACGTGTGCCGGTTCGAGGGGCGGCGGGGCTAAGAAGCAGGCCCCGTCAGCCTGGATGACGGCGGCAGCAGGAATGAACTTTCTGCTGCCTTCATATTGTATGTATAAAAAACATATAGTTAAGGTGTTTTTGGTTGAGATTGGATGTTGGCTCCTATGCGCGGTTGGACGAGTCGGCTATAGCAGGGGTGCGATAAACACAGCGGGGCCAGATTGAGATGACAATCCGTTTCTTTTCCACGCGCGACAGGGCTGTCCACCTTGGCCCTTTCCCGCTTGAACGACTGCGGCGTGTTGTGTCTGGAAAGCGGCCCGACCTTGATCTGGTCCCGCCGTTTCAGCCGCTCGCTTTCTCACGCCCAGAGCTTCCGTCTTCGATCGTCAACGCGATGGGCGACTATCAGGCGATGATGGATGCGATCCGTGATGGTCTGGTCAACAAATCACGCGGCGAATGCCCCGAAGACCCAAAGGAACGCGCGGACCATCTCAAAGCATTTGGGTATTTTACTGATGCTTCGATGGTGGGGATCGGTCCAGTCCCGAATGAGGCAAGGCTGGAGCAGCCCTATCGAAACCCGGGGATCGACCGGCTTGCCCATAAGCTGAAGACACAGCAGACCAAGACGCTCGCCTCCGGGATCGACATGATCATGGCGGACCTGCGCGACGCGATGGAAGCGCCTCCCAGCGGTATTGGGGAGCATTCCCGGGCGATCGTGTTCCTATATGAAATGCCGCGCGATCCACATCCGGGGGAGGCTGGCTGTGACTGGCTTCAGGATGCTGAACACCACCGGGCCTGTCTGCGCGCCAGTGAAAGCGCCGTGGTGCTGGCCAACTACATCCGGCTCTTGGGTTGGGATGCCAAGGCGCATACGGGCACGTCTTCGGATGTGGATCTCAACAAGCTTGCGGTGGCCGCAGGGCTGGCCACGGTTGAAGGTGGCATCTTGTGTGCCCCCTATCTCGGAGAGCGCTTTGGTCTGGCGGCGGTGACGACAGATTTTGATCTTGCGATGGATCGACCGCTTGTTGCACTGGGCAGCCAGCCTAGCGCCGCCACCAAGGGGATGAAATGGTGGCTTGGTATTGGGTCCGAGCGCTCGGCTCTGAACGGTGATCCCTTTGCAAAACGCAGCTTCAAGGATGGGCCGCACCCTTTCGAGACGCTCAAGCGCGTCGACACGCCGACCACCTATATTGACGAGGCGCGTGTCGCGCGGGTGCCCAAGCGTACGGACATGTTCGCTCGCAGCCAGTTTGGCGACATGGGCAAAGGCAATCAGAAAGCCTCCACCGGCGGATTTTACGTTCGCAAGGCGGCGCCCTCCATGGCGCAGCGGCGCATGCTCGGAGCCTTTGTGCTCCTACAGGATGGGGAGCCTGCTGAAGGAGAGCGTCCGACAGATGCCGCCCGCAATGCCGACAACGTAAAGGCGGCCAGCTACTGGCTGGGGATCGATGCGGTTGGGATCAGCCGTTGCCCGGACTGGACCTGGTATAGCCATGATGCCACCGGCGCGCCGATTGTTCCGGATCAGCCCCACGCGATCAGCATGATCGTCGATCAGGGATTTGACACCACCGAGGGCACTTCGGGCGATGACTGGATCGCGGTGGCCCAGTCGATGCGTGCCTATCTCAGGTTTTCGCTACTGGGCGGCGTCATCGCGCGCCAGATCCGCAACCTCGGCTACAAGGCCAAGGCCCATACGGTGATGGACGGCGAAGTCTTGCAACCGCCCTTGCTGCTGCTGTCCGGCCTTGGCGAGGTCAGCCGCATAGGCGAGGTGATTCTCAATCCCTTCCTTGGTCCGCGTCTCAAATCCGGTGTGGTGACCACGGATATGCCGTTAGCCCATGACAAGCCGATCGATTTCGGCCTGCAGAGCTTTTGCGAGGCTTGCAACAAATGCGCGCGCGAATGCCCATCCGGGGCGATCACCGCTGGCCCAAAGTTGATGTTCAACGGCTATGAGATTTGGAAAAGCGACAGCCAGAAATGTACCACCTACCGGATCTCCACGCCGGGGGGAGCGATGTGCGGGCGCTGCATGAAGACCTGCCCATGGAACCTGGAAGGGATCTTTGCCGAGCGCCCCTTCCGCTGGGCGGCGATGAACATCCCGAAGGCGGCGCCTGTGCTAGCCAAGATGGACGATGCGCTGGGCAACGGCGAGATGAACCCGGCCAAGAAATGGTGGTGGGATCTGGAATTGGAAGACGATGGCGGCTACCGGCCCACGCGCAACCCGGTCAATGCGCGTGCCCTGCAAAAGGATCTGGATCTGCGCTACGAGGATCAGACCCTGGCAGTCTATCCGGCCAACCTTGCCCCGCATCCCTGGCCTTATCCTTTTCCTATGGACCGGGAGGCCGGGATCGAAGCCTATCAGGCGATGATTACCGCTGAAGAATATCAGGCCCGCCGGGCCCGCGGTGAGACCGGCCCATGGGATCACACATACTCGAATGATACCGATAGCCCCGTGCTTCAGGTGGTGGTGTCAAAGGCCGAGCAGATGAGCCCGAATGTGACAAAGTATGAGTTTACCGCAGTGGATGGCAGTGATCTGCCCGAATGGACTGCCGGTGCCCATCTGGATATCGTGGTCGCGCCTGAATTCCTGCGCCAGTACTCCATGTCCGGGGATCCGGCGGACCGCTCCCGGTATCAGATCGGCGTCTTGCGCGAAGACGAAGGGCGGGGCGGTTCAAAGCTTTTGCACCGTATCTTTACCGAAGGTCGCCGGGTCTTCATCTCCCGACCCATCAATCACTTCCCTCTCGATGAGAGCGCCGAGAAAAGCTTTCTCATGGGCGGAGGTATTGGCATCACGCCGATGATCGCCATGGCTCATCGTCTGCATGCGCTCGGAAAACCCTTCGAGTTGCACTACTCTGTCACGGACCGGGCGGATGCGGGCTATCTTAAGGACCTCGAGACCGCGCCTTGGGCTGACCAACTCCATCTCCATGTGTCCACAGAGGGAACGCGCGCCGATCTGGACAAGGTGCTGTCGGGGTACCGCAGTGGCTGGCATGTCTACACCTGCGGCCCGGATCGCTATATGACAGCGGTTGTGGAGGCGGCGGAGCGGCAGGGCTTCCCCGAAGACGCGCGGCATCTGGAGTATTTCTCGGCGCCCGAGGTGCCCCAGTATGAAAACCACCCGTTTGTGCTGAAGCTGCGCCGGAGTGGACAGGAGATTGAAGTACCCGCCGACAGATCTGCAACAGAGGTGCTTGCCGATCACGGGATCCATATCGACGTCAAATGCGCGGATGGCATCTGCGGCGTATGCAAATGCGGTCTGATCTCCGGCGAGGTGGAGCACCGCGACTTTGTTCTCTCCAAATCGCAAAGACAACAGTCCATCGTTCTCTGCCAATCCCGCGCCGCCCAGAAGGACGGCATCGTCGAGATTGATCTTTGACCGAGAGGGGAGGGAAGATTGGCGGCCAGAACTTGGGTGGGCAGTTCGGCATGAACTGATTCCTGTCTGCTCAAGGTCGGCTTCTGCACGTCCCATCGCTGCCTTGTAGCTCTTCGCGGACGAACCTCAACATCTTGATGCGGGCAGAATGTCGACTCGTTGGGAGTATCCCACGCCCGGGCCCGCCGGGGCTTCGTTTCCGAATGATCTGGTCGGTTTCTTGACTTGGGGTTCATGGAAAAGTATTTTAAATCAATGTATTG
>NZ_WKFH01000003.1:3630000-3784014 GCF_014884385.1 Phycobacter azelaicus
GGCGGGCTATACCGTCGCGGACCACCGCTTGCGTGACCGCGAACAGGACAAGCCCGGCAAGCGGCGTATCTTTGTGGGCAGCCTGTTGTACAAGGGGTTCTACGAGCGCGGCGATCCCATGGCCTACTTGCAGGAGTATGATGCGCTGTCCGAGATCAGCTTCATCCACGGCAAATTCTCGGTCTGGCCGCAGTTCGATTTCGCGCTTTTGAAGGTTCTGAAGGACCTCAACCCGGATCTGAAGTTCATCGCCACCCGTCGCGACGCACAAAGTCATTCGCGTTCGATCATGGCCTGGAACAACCTCGGCACCGCGCGCCTGCCCGCCAGTACGGTACCCGGCCTGCCGATTGGATACGGCAAGACGGCTGAGCAACAGATGATCTGGATCGACGGCCATTACGAGGCGCTGAAACACTGGTTCCGAGAGGATCCTGACTACCTGGAAATCAATGTCGCCGATGCCGATGCGCAAGAGCGCATCAGCACCTTTCTGGGACGTGATCTGCCTTGGTGGGGCAAGGCAAATGTGAACAAAAAGGCCGGAACTTAGGCGATGCGCATCCTTCTTCATATCGGCCTGGAACATGTGGGAGCTGAGCGTCTGCAGAAGGTGCTGGCGCACAAACGCGACCAGCTGCGCGGCAAGGGCGTGCTCTTTCCCACCGCCCCTGGCGGCAGCAATCACACCCGGCTTTTCATGGCAGCGACAGACCCGGAGCACGTGGACCTGTTGCGCGCAGCGCGCGGATTTGCCGACCCCGAAAAACAGGCATTTTTGCAGGAAAAACTGAGTGAGGATCTGATCCGCGAGGTGGAGGCTGCGCGGCCCGATACGTTGATCCTATCCGCCTTACAACTGGGCACGCGACTTTCTCGCCGCAGTGAGTTTGAGCGCCTGCGGGATATGCTGACACCTCTGTCGAAAGACATTCGCCTCGTTGCGCAGATTGATGATCCCGCCCGCCTGCTTGCGCGGACCTACGGCGCGCAGGTGCTGACAGGGCGCGCGGCGCCCCTATCGCGGGACCTGGAGCTTGCCAAAGCCGCAGACTGGTGGCTCGCAAGCCTTGGCACCCGGCCAAAGTGCGCACCCGCAGCCGGGATTTACGAAGAAACGGACGGGGCACCCTTCTGGCTTGATTTCGCAGGCCTGCAGGCGCGCTGGGAAGCCGTCTTTGGCGTCGGCACGCTCGCGTTTCGGTCCTACGATGAGGCACGAATTTACGGGTCCGAGGCAACCGAAGAGCTGCGCGAGATGTTCGAAATCTCCCCGCAGATCGGGCGTTCCAAACCGGTAAAGGTGCCTCCTGCGCCGCCCGCCGCCTGGATCACTCGCGCCCGGCAGCTTAACGCCCTGCTTGATAGACACGCGACACAAAAAGGCAGCGTGGTGCCACTCAAGATGCGGCAGGCCTTTTTCAATGAGATACACGTCGAAGGCGATCCAGTTTCGCCGGAGAGTTTGGGCGCCATCCGCGCGCGCTTTGCCAATGCAAACGCTGCCCTTGTGGCGCAGCACGCGGGTCTGCGCGCCGAGAGTTTCCCTGAAGGTGCTAGCGAGAATTGCTGGAAAGAAGCCGACCCGCAGATGGGCTTTCGCGCATCGCAGTACCTGACAAGCTTCCTGCCCCATATCGAGGCGGCGAACACGGCGAGGCAGCCTGCACAGACAGCAGCCACGACAGCAAAACCCAGTGACAGCGCCCAAAAAGTGATGACGCCACTGGCGCTGAAGAATTTTGAAATGCTGCAGGGCTCACCGTTCAGGCCTCACAACGACATGGGCGCGCTGGACGAGACCGCGCCCGCCGATCCCTATCCCGAAGTGCGCCGCCGCCCCCTGCCGGAAGGCAGCAGTGGCACTGTCATCGTCGGCTGCATGAAGAACGAGGCGCCCTATATCGTCGAGTGGATCGCCTATCACCGCGCCATCGGCGTGGACAATTTCCTGATCTATACCAACGGCTGCGAGGATGGCACCGCCGAGATCCTGGACCGGCTGCAGGAAATGGGCGTGCTGCAGCACCGAAACAACGATGATTGGCGTGGCCAGTCTCCGCAGCAGTTCGCCCTGAACCAGTCGCTCAAAGAACCGGTGATCCAAAACGCAGAATGGATCATCCATATCGATGTGGATGAGTTCATTAACGTGCGCTGCGGAAATGGCACCTTGCAGGACTTCATCGACCGCGTACCACAGGCCACAAACGTGGCGATGACCTGGCGCCTGTTCGGCCACAACGGCGTGACGGGCCTGAACGATGATTTTGTAATCGGCCAGTTTGATGCCTGCGCGCCGAAGTATTGCCCCAAGCCGCACACCGTCTGGGGCTTCAAGACCATGTCCAAAAACACCGGTGCCTATCAGAAACTGAGCTGCCACCGCCCCAACAAGCTGCAGGACGCGATGCGCGATCAGGTGGCCTGGGTGAATGGCTCGGGCCGCGACATCACGCGCGAGGCGATCGACAACGGCTGGCGCTCATCGCGCGCCTCTGTCGGCTATGATCTCTTGCAGCTCAACCATTACGCGCTGCGTTCGGCCGAGAGCTTTCTGATCAAACGCCAGCGCGGGCGGGCGCTGCATGTGGATCGCTCCATTGGCCTCAACTACTGGATCCGAATGGATTGGAACGACCACAAGGATAACACCATCCAGCGCAACCTGCCGCGCCTGCGCACTGAGTTCGACCGGCTCATGGCGGATGAGACCTTGCGCAGCTGGCATGAAAAGGGTCTTGCCTGGCACCGCGCCAAGGCGGAAGAGTTGCACGGGATGGAGGAATTCGAGACCCTTTACAGACAGGCGCTTGAGGTCAAGCTGAGCGCAACCGAGCGCGTCGCCTATGCGCTGGCGCTGGATATGGAGAGTTGAACAGATGACCGCCGCCGCGACTGCCCAACCCGTACTGACCTGCCTCGACATGCGCTTCCCACTTGATAAGGCGGTCCTGCCGCCCCGCGCGCGCAAGCTGTTGCGCACTGGCGCCTATGAGGCGAAAGAGGCCGTCGCCGCGCAGAAGCTGATCCGCAAGGGTGATGTGGTGATGGAGCTGGGCGGCGGCATCGGTTTCATGTCCACCCTTGTCGCAACGAAAACACCCGCCCGTGCAGTGCATGCGTTTGAGGCCAACCCTGCGCTGATCCCCTATATCCGCCGGGTCCATGCCCTGAACGGCGCCGGGACAGCGCGGGTCACCCATGCGGTTCTGGGCGAGCGGGACGGCACCGCTCCTTTTTATGTGCGCCCCAATTTCCTCGCCTCCTCCCTCAGCCCGATGGAGGATGACAGCCCCGAAGTGACCGAGGTCGAGGTGCCGACGCTGGACATGAACCGGGTGATGTCCGAGCTGAAACCCAGCGTGCTGATCTGCGACATCGAAGGCGCAGAGGTGGATGTGCTGCCCAAGATGGATCTCTCCTCTCTCAGGGCCGTACTGATCGAAACCCATCCGCAGTGGATCGGCAAGGACGGCATTCGCAGGGTCTTTAACTGCCTTGATGCCGCCGGATTGGTCTTCTTTCCGCGCTGGTCGCACGGCAAGGTCGCCGTGTTCCGCTCTGACTGGTGATGTGATGCGGTTCCTGGCCATTCTCTCAGTGCGCAACGAGGCGGCTTTCCTTCTGGAATGGCTCGCCCATCACCGCGCGGTGGGATTCACTGATTTCCTTGTCTTTTCCAACGACTGTCAGGATGGCACCGACAGGATGCTGGACCGGCTGGATGCGCTTGGCCACCTTACCCACCTGCGCAACGAAGGCCCCTACGGCAAGGGAGGTATCCAGTTCACCGCCATGAAACTGGCCGATAAACACCGGCTGGTGAAAAAGGCCGACTGGATTTTAGCGTTGGACATCGACGAGTTCGTCAATATCCACGCCGGGCGCGGCACGCTGAACGATCTTCTGGAGGCCCTGCCGGATGCGGATGCCATCACCCTCACCTGGCGGCTGTTCGGCAATGCCGACACCCCACGCTATGAAGACCGCCCGGTGACAGAACAGTTCACCCGCTGTGCGCCCCAGGTGATCCACTGGCCCTGGCGCGCGGCCATGTTCAAGACGCTGTATCGCAACAACGGCACCTACCGCAAAACCGGCGTCCACCGCCCGCGCGGGGTACGCGATGAGGCGGCGCTGAACGCCTATCGCTGGTTCGACTGCGAAGGGCGCGAGCTGGGGCAGGCCTTCAAGACAAAGCGGCTGTTCTCCGACTATGGTCAGCCCAATCACCGGCTGGCCCAAATGAATCACTATCCGCTGGGCGCCATGGAAAGTTATGTGCTGAAGGCCGAACGAGGACGGGCGGTACACACCGATCACATGCTAGGCATGGATTACTGGGTCGAGCGGAATTTCAACACCGATGAGGACACCTCCATATCCCGCTACGCTGCGGCCCGCGATGCAATTCGGGCCATGTTTCTGGAAGACGGAAAACTTGCGCGCCTGCATGAGGAAGCCGTTTCCTGGAGACATCAACGATTTCGGGAGTTGATGCTGGAAGAGCCCTATCGCGCCCTGTTTTCGCGCCTTCTGATGACGCCGCCCTCGCGCCCGATCAACGCGGTGACCGCACGCACCCTCACCGGGTTTGCCCTTTTGGGCCGCCGGGAAGAGGTTCGGCGTCTCGAAGAGAACGCGCCCAAGGCGGCGGAAAACTAGGTGCTCCCGGTCATCAGAAGCGCAGTGCCATGCCGCAAACTGGCATGAGTTTTTCTCAATTTTGCCCCATTTCCGGGCTATCCCGATCCCAAAGCATCCGCCGAAAAAGCTGCGGAGACAAAAGGGCATAGGCATGCAGGACAGCGCATACACGCTTGAGACGGACCTTTCCGGGCTGAAACCAGCCGAATGGAAAACCCGTCTTGCTGCGCTTAGCGAAGAACTTGGTCTGTTCCAGCCCCTTGGCATGCGTCACTGCGCCTCCTTCATCGACGAAGGCAACACGCTTCTGGTCACCTTCGAGACAATTCAGGGCATTCAGAACCTGTCAGACCTGGCCCAACCCTTGGGATTTGATCTGGTGCGCAATCTCGGCTGGTCACATCTGTGCCTGATCTCCGACGGGGATACCTGGTTCCGCGATGACCAGGTCTACGCCTTTTTCGACCAGTTGGTCGACGACGGTTTTTTCGAGGAATTCGACAAGGTCGTCTTCTACGGGGCTGGCCCCTGCGGCTATGCCGCCTGCGCCTATTCCGTGGCCGCGCCCGGCGCCACCGTGGTTGCCATCCAGCCTCAAGCAACGCTTGATCCCCGCATGACCGAGTGGGACGAGCGGTTTGTGGAAATGCGCCGCACCTCGTTCACCGATCGCTACGGCTATGCCCCGGATATGCTGGATGCGGCCGATCACGCCTTTATCCTTTACGATCCCTATGAACGCCTCGACGCCATGCACGCGGCGCTTTTTGCACGCTCCAACGTCACCCGGCGTCGGCTCCCCAATTTCGGCGATGCAGTGCAGACCCGGTTGATCGAGATGGAGATCCTTTATCAGGTGATCTCCATGGTCGGCTCGGACAAACTGAGCAACGAGGCCTTAACGCGCCTCCTGCGCGCGCGGCGCAACAACCCCGCCTACCTGCGCAATGTGATGGCGCTTCTGGACAAGACCGACCGGCCCTACCTGATGACGCTTCTGTGCCGCAATGTCGCGGCGCGGCTGCGCGCGCCCCGGTTCCGCCAGCGGCTGCAGAACCTGCGCCAGCGGGCGGCTGATGGAGATTTCACCCTGCCGCCCGAAGCCTAGCGGCAAAGGCGTCGGTGCCGCTTCCCCTTTGCACGCCCCTGTGCTAACGCAGCGCCATGACCAACACGCTCACCCTCACCCGCCCCGATGACTGGCATCTGCATCTGCGCGATGGCGCCATGCTGCAGGCTGTTCTGCCCGAAACCGCCCGCCATTTCGCCCGCGCGATCATCATGCCCAATCTGGTGCCGCCGGTGGTCACAGGCGCGCAGGCCGCGTCCTACCGTGATCGCATCATGGCGGCCCTACCCGGCGAGATGAGCTTTGAGCCTCTGATGACACTCTACCTGACCGAGGATACCGATCCGGATGATGTGGCCGCCGCCCATGCCTCAGGCCTTGTGAAGGCGGTCAAGCTTTACCCGGCAGGCGCCACCACCAATTCGGCCTCTGGCGTGCGCGATTTCGACAAGGTGCGCCCGGTGCTGGAGAAGATGGCCGAGATTGGCCTGCCGCTCTGCGTGCATGGTGAGGTCACCGACACTGACATCGACATTTTCGACCGCGAAGCGGTGTTCATCGAGCGTGTTCTGGACCCGGTGCGCCGCGCCACCCCCGGCCTGCGCGTCGTGATGGAGCATATCACCACCCGCGACGGCGTGGACTATGTGAAATCCAATGCGGCAGACCTCGGCGCGACCATCACCACCCATCACCTGATCATCAACCGCAACCACATCCTGGTGGGCGGGATCAAACCGCATTACTACTGCCTGCCCGTGGCCAAGCGCGAAGAGCACCGCCTTGCGCTGCGCGCCGCTGCCACCTCGGGCGATGCGCGCTTCTTCCTTGGCACGGATTCGGCGCCCCATACCGACCCCAACAAGGAAAGCGCCTGCGGCTGCGCCGGCTGTTTCACCGCCACCAACACCATGGCCCTTTTGGCACATGTGTTCGAGGAAGAGGACGCGCTGGACCGCCTGGAAGGGTTCGCCTCGAAACACGGCCCCGCCTTCTACCGCCTGCCGGAAAACGCCGAGACGATCACGCTTGTGAAACAGGACGCCCCGGTTGCCTTCCCTGAGAAAATCGAAAGCGGCGAAGGCCCCGTAACCGTCTTTGATCCCGGCTTCCCGGTCTACTGGACCGTCGCCTGATACATCTCCCGGTGCGCCCCAGCGCCGGGATCCGTCCCTGATAGAGGTCTGCCCATGATCCCCTCCTCCTACCCGTCTGCCGAAGAAATCGCCCGCCTGTCCGCCCGGATGCTGCTCGAAATCGGCGCGGTGAACTTCAACACCGAAACGCCCTATACGCTGGCCTCCGGTCTGCCGTCGCCCAGCTATATCGACTGCCGCAAGCTGATCTCCTTTCCGCGTATCCGCTCCACGCTGATGGATTTCATGACCGTTACGGTGATGCGCAATGCGGGCTTTGAGGCCTTTGACAATATCGCAGGCGGCGAGACGGCCGGCATTCCCTTTGCCGCGCTGGTGGCCGAACGCATGGCGCTACCGATGACCTATGTGCGCAAGAAACCCAAAGGATATGGCCGTAACGCCCGTATCGAGGGCGCGATGAGCGAGGGGGAGCGCGTGCTGCTGGTCGAGGATCTGACCACCGATGGCGGCTCGAAACTCTCTTTCGTGGATGCGATCCGCGAGACCGGCGCGACCTGCGGGCATACGGCGGTGATCTTCTACTACGACATCTTCCCCGAGACGACCAAAACGCTGGGCGATCACGGGGTGGAACTGCATTATCTTTGCACCTGGTGGGACGTGCTGGCCGAGGCCCGCGCGCAAGGTGCCTTCAGTGCCGAAACGCTGGACGAGGTGGAGACGTTCCTCAAGGATCCCCGCGCCTGGCAGGATGCGCATAAATCCGCCTAAAGCCAGCGCGGCTGTCAGCCATGCAATCGGGGTCGGATCAGCCCCCGATTGCCGGAAGGACAGGCCGCAGGGCGCCCAGCCCTTTATTTAGAGGCGCGCTCATGTCATGCTACCGGATATAGCGCGCCGCCCGCGCTTCCGGATCCGCATCGGAAATCATCAACAGGCGCCGGGCAGTTCTCCACAGTCTGCCCACAGCGATTTCCAGATGGCTTTCGCCTGGCGAATTGCCCTATCTATTCGGACCGACTGAAGAGAGCCGCGATGAACGAATTGACCCCTTTCGACGGAGACCAGCCCCCTGCCCCGATGCCGGAACCCGAAACCGGGCAGCCCGCCAGCGGCATGGAGGCAAATGAGCTGCCCCATTCGGTGGAGGCCGAACAGCAGCTTCTGGGCGCGATCCTGACCAATAACGATGTCTATGACCGGGTCGCCTCGATCATCAACTCCTCGCATTTCTACGACCCGGTGCACGCGCGCATCTATGAAATCGCTGCCGCACGGATTTCCAAGAACGCGCTGGCTTCGCCGGTGACACTCAAGGCCTTCATGGAAGATGACGAGGGCCTCAAGGAGCTGGGCGGGCCGGCCTATCTGGCAAAACTTGCGGGCGCGTCGATCTCGGTCTTTGCGGTGCGCGATTATGCGCAGATGATCTATGATCTTGCGATCCGGAGGGAGCTTATTGCCCTGGGCCGATCGATTGCAGACAAGGCCCGCCGCGTCGATGTGTCGTCCGAGCCTAAAGAGCAGATCGTCGAAGCGGAACAGTCGCTCTATCAGCTGGCCGAACAGGGCCAGACCGAAAGCGGGTTTAAATCCTTCCTCAAGGCCGTCACCGAAGCGGTTAATGTCACCAACGAAGCCTACCAGCGCGGCGGCGGCATGGCGGGGATTTCAACCGGGCTGGCGGATCTCGACAAACAGCTGGGGGGCCTTCATCCCTCGGACCTTCTGATCCTGGCCGGGCGCCCCTCGATGGGGAAAACCTCGCTCGCGACCAACATCGCCTTCAACGTGGCCAAGGCCTATAAACGCGGCGTCAAGCCTGACGGCACCGAAGGCGCCGTGGATGGCGGCGTGGTGGGTTTCTTTTCCCTCGAGATGAGTGCCGAACAGCTGGCGGGCCGGATCTTGGCCGAAGCGTCCGAGATTTCCAGCCACAAGATCCGCCAGGGCGACATGACCGAAAGCGAATTCCGCCGCTTCGTGCAGGCGGCCAAGGATCTGGAAAGCTGCCCGCTGTTCATCGACGACACGCCTGCCCTGCCGATCTCGCAGCTGGCGGCCCGCGCAAGGCGCCTGAAGCGGACCCATGGCCTTGACCTTCTGGTGATCGACTATCTGCAGCTTTGTCGCGGCATGTCCGACAACCGGGTGAACGAGATCGCGGAAATCTCGATGGGGATGAAGGCCATCGCCAAGGAACTCAACATCCCCGTGATTGCTCTCTCGCAGCTCTCTCGTCAGGTGGAAAGCCGCGATGATAAGCGCCCGCAGCTCTCGGATCTTCGGGAATCGGGCTCGATCGAACAGGACGCCGACGTGGTTATGTTCGTGTTCCGCGAGGAATACTACAAGGAACGCGAAAAACCCGGCGATCACGAGCTTGACAAGATGGAGGAGTGGAAGGCCGCGATGGAGCGCCTCCATGCAAAGGCCGAGGTCATCGTCGGCAAGCAGCGTCACGGTCCCATCGGCACGGTGGAACTGTCATTCGAGGCGCAGTTCACCCGCTTTGGCAACCTCGCCAAGTCCTGGCAGCAGCAGCCGGACGGCTACGAATAACCTCCCATCCGTAAAGGGCAGCACATGGGCATCCACGACGTCATGCAGGCCTACAAACGGGTTTGGGAGGCGCAGGATTCCGAAGGCTTTGCCGCGCTGTGCACCCCCGACGGGCAGTATTGGAACACACCCTTTCAGGTGCAGACCGGCCCGGAAGAGCTGGCCCGCTACTGGGACCGGATCAAGCTGCAGCAGGATATCTGCCTGACCCCCAGCGTGTTGGCGGAAACCCCGGCGGGCGGCATCGGCCATTGGAATGTCACTTATCAAGTTGCAAGCGAAGAATTATTCCAGATCTGGGCCAAATCCACTGGCACCGGCCTGCCCGACCGCCAGCCCGGCGATCCGCTGCCCCGGATGGAGCTGGACGGGATCCTGGTGGCGGAGCTAAACGATCAGGGCCTTGCCGCCTGCGTGCGGATCTTCTGGCATTCCAACGCCACCATGCCAAAGTGATACCTGGCCACCGGCAAGACCGCGCCATGCAGAGTGCAACACAGCCGCGCGGCAGCGAATTCCACTTGACCCCTGCGACGCGCATGTCATGAACAGCACATGAGCACGCCACGACTGACAATCAATCTCGATGCGCTGGTGACCAACTGGCGCAATCTCGACGCAAAGACCAACTGCGAAACCGCCGCAGTGGTCAAGGCGAACGGATACGGCCTCGATGCAGGCCGCGTCGCAACCGCCCTGGCCAAGGCCGGAGCGCGCAATTTCTTTGTGGCCGTGGCCGAGGAAGGCGTGGCCCTTCGCCGCGCCCTGGGGCCGGGTCCCGGCATTTCGGTCTTCTCTGGCCACATGGAGAATGATGCGAAACTGCTGCGCGAGTTCCAGCTGACCCCGATGCTCAACTCCCTCGACCAGATGCTGCGCCATTTCGAGAGCCTGCCCGGCCACCCCTTTGGCGTGCAGCTCGACAGCGGCATGAACCGGTTGGGGATGGAGCCCGGCGAATGGGCTGCCGTGCGCGATATTGCCCTGGGACAGAACCCGGTTCTCTTGATGTCGCACCTGGCCTGCGCAGACGAGCCGGATCATGCTATGAATGCCCAGCAGCTCAAGGCGTTCCAGGAGATGACCGATGGGATCGAGCTGCCGCGCTCGCTCTCGGCCACCGGCGGCATTCTGCTTGGCCCCGATTATCACTTCGATCTCTGCCGTCCGGGCATCGGCCTTTACGGCGGCCAGCCCTTTGGCGATGCCCTGCCCGTGGTGCAGCTTGACCTGCCGGTGATCCAGGTCCGCGACCTGATGCCCGGCGAAACCGTCGGCTATGGCAACACCTGGACTGCCACCCGCCAGAGCCGCATCGCGACGGTCGCGGCAGGCTACGCCGACGGGCTTTTGCGCGGCATGACCAATGGTGGCATTCAGGCCTATGCAGGAGACACCCCCTGCCCGGTTGTTGGTCGGATCTCGATGGACCTCATTACCATCGACGTGACCGAGCTTGGCGAAGACCCCGCCGCGCTGACCCTGTTGAACGAGATCCAGACCGTCGACACCCTTGCCGATGCGGCAGGCACCATCGGTTATGAGATTCTAACTTCGCTTGGCCATCGCTACAGCCGGAGCTACCAGGGATGAACCCCATCGCGCTTCTTGCCCGCGTCGGCCGCCTGGCGCTGGATTGGCTTTCAGCCATCGGTCGGGTCGCACTATTTGCGCTCTCCACACTCACCCACATGCTGCGACCGCCGTTTTATGGCCGTGAGACACTTACCGCCTTGTTGCACATCGGCTGGCTCTCGCTGCCGGTGGTGGGCCTGACCGCGATCTTCACCGGCGGCGCGCTGGCCTTGCAGATCTACGCCGGCGGCGCCCGTTTCAACGCCGAGGCCGTGGTGCCCCAGATCGTCGCCATCGGCATGGTGCGCGAACTTGGCCCTGTTCTGGTCGGCCTGATGATCGCCGCGCGCGTCACCTCTTCGATCGCGGCCGAAATCGCCACCATGAAGGTGACCGAGCAGATCGACGCGCTGGTCACGCTCTCGACCAACCCGATGCAATACCTCGTCGCGCCCCGCGTTCTGGCGGCCTTTGTCACCGTGCCGCTGCTGGTCGGGATCGGCGACATCATCGGCATCGCGGGCGGCTATGCGGTTGCCGTGCACAACCTCGATTTCAATGCCGCCGCATACCTCAAGAACACCGTGGATTTCCTTGAGCCGCTCGATATCATTTCCTCGCTGGTGAAAGGCGCCGCCTTTGGCACCCTCGCTGCGCTGATGGGCTGCTACTACGGCATGCAGTCGGGCCGCGGCGCCCAGGGCGTGGGCCGCGCCACCAAGGGCTCCGTCGAGGCCGCCGCCGTGCTGATCCTCGCCGCTAACTTCCTGCTGACGGGGGCGTTCTTCTCGGTATGATCAAGCTCGACAACGTTTATAAGGCCTTCGGCTCCAACCAGGTCCTGCGCGGCATGACGCTGGAGGTTCCCAAAGGCACCTCCATGGTGATCATCGGCGGCTCCGGCACCGGCAAATCCGTGGCCCTAAAATGCATCCTCGGCCTCATCAAACCCGACAGCGGCAGCATTCTGGTGGACGGTAAACCGGCAGATAGCGGCGACCGCGATGCCTTTTTGGCGCGTTTTGGCATGCTGTTTCAGGGAGGAGCGCTGTTTGACTCGCTACCCGTCTGGCAGAACGTCGCCTTCCGCCTGATGCGCGGCGCGCTGAAACGCCCTGCCGAAGAGGCCCGTGAAATCGCCATCGAGAAACTGCGCCGCGTTGGCCTGAAACCCGATGTGGCCGACCGCCTGCCCGCCGAGCTGTCCGGCGGCATGCAGAAACGCGTGGGCCTGGCCCGCGCCATCGCTGCCGAGCCGGAAATCATCTTCTTTGACGAGCCCACCACGGGCCTCGATCCAATCATGGCGGGGGTGATCAACGATCTGATCCGCGAGATCGTGGTCGAGATGGGCGCCACCGCCATGACCATCACCCACGACATGACCTCGGTCCGTGCAATCGCCGACAATATCGCCATGCTGCATGACGGCGTGATCAAATGGACCGGCCCCGTTTCTCAGATGGACAATTCCGGCGATCCCTACCTCGACCAGTTCATCCACGGCCGCGCGGAGGGTCCGATCGAGGCGGTGCGGTAGGCCATGACCGATGATTGCCTCGAAGCATACGGGCTGATCGGCAGGCCCTTGCCCCCGTACTTCTATCTAATGGCATATCTTCTGTACGCACTGCCGATTGCGGCAGGAGTAGCACTTCTTGCAAAACGGCTGACGGGACAGACCTCGAAACGAGTCTGTATCGGAATCATCTCAGCCGTCTTGTGGACTGTGCTGCTCATCGGTCCACTAGTAGTTCCGAGTTATCGCTCCAGAGTTATCCCACTTGAGATCGGCAGTCTGATATTGCTCCTGTTGTTCCTAAGTGTGATGTACGACTGGACGATCCAGGCTGTCCGCAGTCGGATGCGCCCTTTCCTTTGGGATGCTATCGCCCTGTTGATAATCCTTGCCATCCCGATAGTCGGCTATTTGAGCTATCAGGCCCCTCAACCAGCTTTTTGTGACGAGGCCCAATCAAGGACGGATTAGAGACGTCTCATTGACCGTCGTGTGTTGAACCTTATCCTTTGCCGACGCGGAAACACGCCCCCAGACCAAAACTGCGGTCGATCAGCCCAGAGCACCTTTCCCCTTACAAAAAGGAGGCAAAAGGCACACATCTAGGCAAAGCCACTGAGTCAGAGCCCCATGATCCTCCGCTTCGCCACCCTCTCGCTGCTGATCCTCTACCCGATCGCCTGGTTCGCGCCACTGATGCGTGCGGGCCTTCTGCCGCTGTTCGGCCTCAGCGAGATCAGCGTCATCACCGGGTTGCAATCCTTGTGGGGTAGCGATGTGGTGCTGGCGCTGCTGGTCACTTTCTTCGCCATCTTCGCCCCCTACCTCAAGACAATCGGCCTTGCCCTGGTGCAATGGGGCTTCCTCGATCCCCGCGCCCAGCCCGTTCTGCACATCCTCGGCAAACTCGCCATGGCCGATATCTTCCTCGTGGCGCTCTACATCACGATTGCCAAGGGCATCGGCTATGTGACCATAGAAACAGGCTGGGGCCTCTACCTTTTCTCCGCCTGCATCCTCGCCTCCATCGCGCTTGGCCTGCTGACACAACGCCACATGCGATCACATCCGGGTCAATGACGGCGCGCAGGCGCCGCCTTGCGCAGCAAGGTCGCAGATCATTGACGCGGATGTGATCCCCCTACACTCGAACTCGCGCATTCAGGGCAAACCTGCCCCTAAATCGCGTCTCAGCAAATCCTTTTCGCCGCGCCAGCGGCGGCACCGCGGCAGCGGTGCTTTCCTGATTCGGCGGCACCGCGGCAGCGGTGCCGGGCCCAACGGGAGCGGATCCCAACAGGGATCCAGCGACGGGCGGGAGCGCCTGTTTCCCGACTTGAACAAACCCTGAACATCAGGCAGAACATCCCCATGGCAAAATCATCTTCCTTCTCCTGCTCGGCCTGTGGCGCCAGCTTTTCCAAATGGTCCGGCCGCTGCGAAGGCTGTGGCGAATGGAATACCATCACCGAGGACAAAGGCCTCTCCACCGGCGGGCCGGCAAAAAAAAGCCTCGGCGCGCGGCGTGGGCGCACCATTCCCCTCACCGATCTTGCAACCGAGGAAACCCCGCCCCCACGCAGCCATTCGGGCGTTGGTGAACTCGACCGCGTCCTGGGCGGCGGGCTGGTGCCTGCCTCCGCAATCCTGGTCGGCGGCGATCCCGGCATCGGCAAATCGACGCTTCTTTTGCAGGCCGCGGCGCGCTTTGCCAAGGCGGGGCTCAAAACCGTCTATGTCAGCGGCGAAGAGGCCAGCGCCCAGGTGCGCATGCGGGCGCAGCGCCTCGGGCTGGCACAGGCGCCGGTGAAACTTGCTGCCGAAACCAACCTGCGCGATATCCTGACCACTCTGGAGGCGGAAAAACCCCAGCTTGCCATTATCGATTCCATTCAGACCATGTGGGCCGATCACGTGGACAGCGCGCCGGGCTCCGTCAGCCAGGTGCGCGCCGCTGCTCACGAGCTGACCACCTTTGCCAAGACCAACGGCATCTCCATCATCATGGTTGGCCATGTCACCAAGGAAGGCCAGATCGCGGGCCCCCGAGTGGTGGAGCATATGGTCGACACCGTCCTCTATTTCGAGGGCGAGCGCGGCCACCAGTTCCGCATCTTGCGAGCCGTGAAAAACCGCTTTGGCCCGGCAGATGAAATCGGCGTCTTCGAGATGACCGGCGGCGGTCTGGCCGAGGTGGTGAATCCTTCAGCCCTGTTCCTATCGGAGCGCGGTCAGCCCTCGCCCGGCTCGGTGGTCTTTGCCGGCATCGAAGGCACCCGCCCCGTTCTGGTCGAACTTCAGGCGCTGGTGGCCCCCTCTCCGCATTCACAGCCCCGCCGCGCGGTGGTGGGCTGGGATTCGTCCCGCCTTGCCATGATCCTTGCGGTGCTTGAGGCGCGCTGCGGCATTCCTTTCGCCGGGCTTGATGTATATCTTAACGTCGCCGGCGGCATGAAGATCTCGGAACCCGCCGCCGACTTGGCAGTCGCCGCAGCCCTTCTCAGCGCCCGTGAAGATACGCCGCTTCCCGCTGATACGGCAATATTCGGAGAAATCTCGCTATCTGGTGCCCTCAGACCTGCCCCGCAGACAGAAAACCGGTTGAAAGAGGCGCAAAAACTTGGTTTCACCTCAGCCATTGCCCCCGGTGGCGGCAAATCCGTATCGGTCAAGGGCATTGCCCAGCGCAAGGTGAATGACCTGTCCGGATTTGTTGGCGAATTCTTTGGGGCAGGCTAAGGTCGCCAAAAGACTTTCACTGTGGGCTAACGGGCGAGGGACATGGAAGGTTTCACAATTATCGACGGGGTCGTTGCCCTGGTCATCGTGGTATCGGCATTGCTGGCCTATTCGCGCGGGCTCGTGCGCGAGGCCATGGCGATCGCCGGGTGGGTCGTGGCCGGCATCCTTGCGTTCATGTTTGCTCCGCAAGTCGAACCCCTCATGGCCGAGATCCCGGTAGTAGGCGAATTCATCGCCGACAGCTGCGAACTTTCGATCATCGCCGCTTTTGCCGCGGTCTTTGCACTGGCGCTGATCGTTGCCTCTTTCTTCACGCCGCTTTTCGCCTCGCTGGTGCAGCGCTCGGCTCTTGGCGGGCTGGACCAGGGCGCGGGCTTTTTCTTCGGTGTGTTGCGCGGCATCCTTTTGGTGGCGATTGCCTTCTTCCTCTACAATGTCGTCATGACAGGGCAGAGCTTTACAATCGTTGACGAAAGCCGCTCTGCTGCGGTGTTCGAACGGATGATCGGCAAGATTGAAGAGCGCAATCCCGAAGAGGTTCTTGGCTGGGTCACACAGCAATACGAGGCTCTGATCGGCGCGTGTGAGGGCTGACGCATACAGCGCTCCAGACAAAGACAGGATGCAAGGAGCGCCACTTTGGCGCTCTTTTCTTTTGTTTCCGGGGGCTTAAAAGCAGATCCCCTCCTGCCGCCTTACGGCAAACGTCTCAGCGTCAGACACGTCATCGCGCGATTCGCAGCTATCCATAAGCAAAGAATCGCGAACCGTGACCGTTTACGGCAAGTTCACGCTGACAAGGGCCAAAAGTTAACAAAACCTCATTCGCCACCGGAAATTGGTTAACAATCCAGGGAAAAATCACGCATTTGTCCCCGAAAATTTGCCCTAACTCGAAATTGGCGCACCCTTGCCCCATTTTCGGCCAAATTCGAAGGCCAATTAGATCCAACGACAGGCAGAAAGCCGCTCGCTCTCAGAAGGGACACGAAAATGTTGCTGGATCACTTCAACTCTTTTACCGACTACCAGCCGGTGGACATGCTGTTGGATTTTTCCCTGTTTCAAAGCACGTCCCTGCTGACCTCTTCCTTTGACGCAGAGCCTCTGCGTCCTCGCGAAGGCGGGTTCCTGCCCTCCACTCTGGTCGAGACAGACCGCGGCTTTGTGCAAGCCCGTGACGTCAAGCCTGGGGACATGATCTATACCTTCGATGGCGGCGCCCAAGAGGTCAAAGCCATCCGCCACGCGGTCCCGCGCTTGACCACGTTGATGCATGTGCCCGCCGGCGCGCTTGGCAATGACACCGATCTTCTGCTGCCCGCCGATCAGACCGTCGCACTTGAATTGGACGCAGCCGAGCGCCTGTTTGGTGTGCCACTGATCACTGCAAAGCTGGTGCATCTGACAGGCTACAAGGGCATCACGGCCTCCGCGCCGGAAAGCATCGGCCGTATCCACATCACCTGCGAAGAAGAAGAACTCATCTGGGCCGAAAGCGGCATGCTGGTTCTGTCCGGCGAAGGTGGCACGGACGGGGCATTTTGCGAATTGTCCCTGACCGAAGTGCGCCAGGTCCTGGCCAGCGAAGAAGGCCGCGCCCTGTCGCACACCGGCATGGGCCACGAAGACGCGCGCTACCCTGCCCCGTTTGACGAGATTTTTGCACCCGCGCTGGCGGCATAGTGAAAGATGACGGGATAACAGGCAAACCCGCATAGCGAGCAGCAGCAACTGGGTGTACAGCCCGAGGGGCACAAGGTCAAAGGACCGTGCCCCTTTTTCATGCGCGACAAATCCGCCTTTACCGATTGTAATGTGATCCTTTGATGACATCCCGGTTTTAAGGCACTATGTGAGGGCCATCACCCATTCCCGGATTCGGAGCCACACGCCTTGCCGATGCCGCAGATGCCCCCCGCCCATCCTTTTGACGACGACAAACTGCGCGAAGAGTGCGGCGTGTTCGGCGTCGTAGGCGTCAAGGACGCCGCAAATTTTGTTGCTCTCGGCCTGCACGCGCTGCAGCACCGCGGACAGGAAGCGGGCGGCATCGTCTCCCACGACCCTGTCGAAGGCTTCAACAGCGTGCGCCGCTTTGGCTATGTGCGCGACAATTTCACCTCGCAGGATGTTATGGCCACGGTGCCCGGCCCATTGGCCATCGGCCATGTGCGCTATTCCACCGCCGGATCGAAAGGCCAGACAGCGATCCGGGATGTACAGCCATTCTTTGGCGAATTCGCAATGGGCGGCGCGGCCATTGCCCATAATGGCAATATAACCAATGCCAACGCCCTGCGCCGCGAGCTGATCGAGCGCGGCTCGATCTTCCAAAGCTCATCGGACAGCGAATGCATCATTCATCTGATGGCCCGTTCCATGGGCCGGTCGATCCCGGACCGCATGGAAGAAGCGCTGCGCAAGGTCGAAGGTGCCTTTTCGGTTGTCGCCATGACCCGCACCAAACTGATCGGTGTGCGCGATCCCCTGGGCGTACGCCCGCTGGTGCTCGGCAAGATTGGTGAGGGCTATGCGCTCAGCTCTGAAACCTGCGCGCTGGATATCATCGGCGCCGAATTTATCCGTGAGATCGAACCCGGCGAGATGGTCGTGATCAACGACAAGGGCGTGGAAAGCCATTTCCCCTTCCGCCGCCAGCCTTCGAAGTTCTGCATCTTCGAACATGTCTATTTCTCGCGCCCCGATTCGATCCTTGGCGGCCGCTCGGTCTATGAAACCCGCGAAGCGATTGGGCGGGAACTTGCCAAGGAAAATCCGGTCGAGGCAGACCTCGTATGCCCGGTACCAGACAGCGGCACGCCCGCCGCCATCGGTTATTCGCTGGCGTCCGGCATTCCCTATGCGATGGGCATTATTCGCAACCAGTACATGGGCCGCACCTTCATCGAGCCGACCGAACAGATCCGCAACATGGGTGTACGCCTCAAGCTGAACGTCAACCGCGCCCTGATCGAAGGCAAGCGGGTGATCCTTGTGGACGACTCGGTTGTACGCGGCACGACGTCCCGTAAAATCAAGGAGATGATCCTGGATGCCGGCGCCAAGGAGGTGCATTTCCGCATTGCCTCTCCACCGACCGCCTGGCCCTGTTTCTATGGGGTGGACACGCCGGACCGCGACAAGCTGCTGGCCGCCACGATGACCGAAGAGCAAATGGCCGAACACCTGGCCGTCGATAGCCTCAAGTTCATCTCGCTCGATGGCCTGTACCGCGCGGTGGGTGAAAGCACAGGTCGCGATACAGCCTGCCCACAATACTGCGATGCCTGCTTCTCGGGTGAATATCCCGTGACCCCGTCGGATATGATCGAACGGGGGTTTGAAATGAAGGCCGCGGCAGAGTAAGAGGACGCCAGGCACAGTCAGGGAGGGCGCTGATCCGCGGGATCGGCGCCCTTTCCTTTGGCTATCAAAACTCGATCACGACGAAAGGCCTTTCCTTGGACGCCCACCTTGCCCGAATGCTGACCTCTGCGCGCACCTGCCGCTGTTGTGGCGCCACCTTTGCACAACTGCTCAGCCTCAGCTGTGACAGGCCGGATTCCTGCCCGGACGATCTGGTGGTTCAGGACAATTCGGCCGTTCTGACGGACCGGGGCGACGTGCTGACCGAGGATTTCTGCCGCATCGGTGATCTGCGCTTTGTGCGCGCGGTCCTGGCGCTCCCGATTGAGGCCAGCCGCGGGGCCGAGTTCATCCTGGGCACCTGGGCCAGCCTCAGCGTGGACGATTTCGACGCCTATCTCGACCTGTTCGAGATGCGCGAGATGGAAAGCCTCGGCAGCCGCCCTGCCTGGCTGGCCAATTCAATCCCGCCCGAAAGCGGCGCGCCGGTTGCCTGCATGCTGCATATGCGTCCCGAGGGGGAATATCCCGAACTGCAGGTCTCCGAACCCAATCACCCCCTGGCCCGCCTCCAGCAGAACGGCTTGCAACTGGAAGAGCTGCTGGAACTGCTCTATGCCTATGGGCACGACCTGCCGTCGCTGGTCTACGATGCCTAATCGCCGCAGGGGGCATCGCGCCCCGCTGCTCCTCTTGACCCTTCCGGCCAACGGCTCCAAAAGGCTGCCATGACACAGAAACTCGCTCTTATCACCGGCGCATCGCGCGGCCTTGGCGCCGCCCTGGCAGAAGCGCTCGCCCCGACGCATCACATCGTGGCCGTGGCCCGGACCACCGGCGCCTTGGAAGAGCTTGATGACCGGATCAAGGCAAAGGGCGGCAGCGCCACGCTTGCCCCCATGGACATCACCGTTCCGGAAGCCATGGCCACCCTGTGCCGCGGCATTCATGATCGCTGGGGGCAGCTTGATCTGTGGCTGCACACTGCGATTCACGCAGCCCCGCTGACCCCGGCCCCCTTTGTCGCAGCAAAGGATTGGGAAAAGTCGCTTGCCGTGAATGCAACCGCGACTTCGGTGCTGATCCCGTATGTGGCGCCCCTGCTTAATCAGTCTGGCCGGGCGGTGTTCTTTGATGATCCGCGCGCGGGTGAGAAGTTCTTCGGCATCTACGGCGCAACCAAAGCCGCGCAGATCTCTTTGGCGCGCAGCTGGCAAGCCGAAAGCGCCAAAACCGGCCCCGAAGTTCTGGTTCTGGAACCCAAACCGATGCCTACCGCCCTGCGCGCACGCTTTTACCCCGGCGAAGACCGCGAAAGCCTCACGCCCGTACAGGACGAGGCCGCGCGTCTGATGCCGCTGATCCTGGGCTCTCAATAGCCTCGACCTTCGCAGATCAGCAAGCCCGAAGCGCTGCGGCACCCTCTCTATCGCATCACAGATTCGCGGTTCGGCCTTGGGCCGGACGCCGCAAAGTTGGCGCGGCGCGGATGCACCATCGGGGGCCGTTGCCCCAGATCCGCACGCGTCATCCTGCCACGCCGAACTGCGCGGGGACATCCTTTGGATGCCCCCAAAGCACCTAAGGGTGGGCAGCTTAAAGCTGTGGCACCTATGCCCCGCCAGCAAGATAGCAGAACGCCCGCCCGTGAAAGGCTTGCTCCAGTATTTTCAACGTCCTATTCAGATCAGAACACCAAATCGGTAGCCAGGGGGACCTATGCGCATTCTCGTGACCAATGACGACGGTATCAATGCACCGGGGCTTCTGGTTCTTGAAGCCATTGCCCGAGAGGTCGCAGGCCCGGAAGGGGAAGTCTGGACTGTGGCGCCCGCCTTTGAGCAATCTGGCGTTGCCCATTGCATCAGCTACACACGCCCCTCCATGCTGAGCCAGCTTGGCGAGCGGCGCTTTGCGACCGAAGGCTCTCCGGCGGACTGTGTCCTGGCCGGGGTGCATGTGGCGATGGAGGATGTGGTGCCCGACCTCGTCCTGTCAGGTATCAACAGGGGCAATAACTCGGCTGAAAACGCGCTTTACTCGGGCACACTCGGCGGCGCCATGGAGGCCGCGCTGCAAGGCATTCCTGCCATGGCCCTGTCGCAGTACTATGGACCTCACAATGCCAATCTCGACAACCCGTTCGAGGCGGCCGCGGAACATGGCGCCGCCTTGATCCGGGATATACTCAAGGCAAGCCCTCAGGACGCCGCCGGTGACTACCGGCTGTTCTACAACATCAATTTTCCGCCCGTTCCCGCCACCGCCGTCAAAGGCGCAAGGGCTGTTCCCCAAGGGCTTCGGGCCGGTCCGCGCTTTTCGGCAGAAGAGCAGCTTTCCCCCAACGGTCGGCGCTATGTCTGGATCAAAGGCGGCGATCAGCACGTACACACCGCGCCCGACACCGATGCTGCCGTCAATCTCGAAGGCTTCATCTCGGTCACGCCCATGCGCGCGGATCTGACCGCGCATGATGCGCTCCAGGCACTCAAGGTTCTTGAATGACAGGCCCTGATCCCGAAACAAAGATGCAGTTCCTCTTTGCGCTGCGTTCGCGCGGGGTGACGGACGCGCAGGTTCTGGACGCAATGGAACAGATCGATCGCGGCCCTTTTGTGCGCGGCATCTTTGCTGATCGCGCCTATGAAGATACGCCCTTGCCAATCGCATGTGGCCAGACGATTTCCCAGCCTTCGGTCGTTGGGTTGATGACGCAAGCGCTGCAGGTCTCGCCCCGCGATACGGTGCTGGAGGTTGGCACGGGTTCGGGGTACCAGGCCGCGATCCTGTCGAAACTGGCGCGCCGCGTTTACACGATTGATCGCCACGCCCGGCTGGTGCAGGAGGCACGTGGCCTTTTTGAGGCCCTGAGCCTGCCGAATGTCACCTCGCTTGTGGGCGATGGCAGCCACGGCCTGCCGGATCAGGCGCCCTTCGACCGTATCATCGTGACCGCCGCAGCCGAAGACCCGCCGGGCCCGCTTCTCGCCCAGCTCAAACCCGGCGGCATCATGGTGGTGCCCGTGGGCCAGTCGGATACCGTGCAAACCCTGATCCGGGTGCGTAAAACCGAGGCCGGGCTTGAGTATGATGAGTTGCGCCCTGTGCGCTTTGTTCCCCTGCTTGAGGGTTTGGGCAAAGATACATAGATGGAGCACCATGAAGACGGCAGACCGTGATCAAGAAACGTGTTTCCAGGAGAGCGAGATGAACAAGACAGCCCCCATCCTGCCCCGCCGCGCGGCACGGCTTTTGACCCTGCTTCCCGCCGCAGCGCTGGTCGCGGCCTGTGATGGCCCACTGGACTATGACCTCAGAGGCCAGCTTGGAGGGTTCAGCACCGCCCCGGCGGCGCAGAGTGCCACGGCCGACCGGCCGATGCCGGATTCCCGCGGGCTGATCACCTATCCCTCCTACCAGGTTGCCGTGGCTCAGCGCGGCGACACAGTGGCGGATGTGGCCACACGAGTTGGCCTAACGCCCGGTGAGGTCGCGCGGTTCAACGGCATGGAGCCCAGCGACACCCTGCGTAAGGACGAGGTTCTGGCCCTGCCCCGACGCGCGCCCGATAGCCCCGCGCGCTCTGGAACCCCCGAGCCAGGCGGCGTTGATATTGCTTCGCTGGCCGGTCAGGCCATTGACCGTTCGCCCAGTACCACGCCGAGCCCAGGATCGGTCACGACAACCACGTTGCAACCCACGGCACGCCCTGCTGACACGGTGCAGGTTCAGGACGGGCCTGAGCCGGTCCGCCACAAGGTCGTGCGCGGAGAAACCGCCTATACTATCTCCCGCCTCTATCAGGTCCCCGTGAGATCTCTGGCCGAATGGAACGGTCTGGGCAGCGATTTCGCGATCCGCGAGGGACAGTACCTTTTGATCCCCCTCAAGGATCAGCCCGCCCCAACAGCCACAGCCGCAGTGACAGCACCCGGTGCAGGCAGCGCAACCCCGACGCCCCCAAGTGCCACCAAACCGCTGCCCACCGAAGAGGTGGCACCTGCCTCGGAAGGGGCCGGTCCATTGCCAACGGTAGAGGTTCCCGAACCCACCCGCAGCAGCGACGCGGCCTTGGCCTATCCGCTGCAGGGCAAGATCATCTCGACCTACTCCAAAGGCAGCAATGACGGGATCGATATTGCCGGCAAGCCCGGTCAGGAGGTGAAAGCCGCAGAGGCAGGAACGGTTGCCGTCATCACCAAGGATTCCAACAACATCCCCATCCTGGTGATACGCCATTCCAAAGAGTTGCTGACCCTTTACATCAACGTCACAGACATCTCGGTCAAGAAGGGCGAGCGTGTCAAACGTGGGCAGCCCATTGCGAAGCTGCGCCCTGGGGATGACGCCTTTCTGCACTTTGAGGTGCGTTCCGGCACCGAGAGCCTGGACCCAATGGTCTATCTGAACTGACCGCTATCCTCAGACTGACAGACGGGGGGATCACGTATCTGTATCGCCCGCATCCGGGCGATTACCTGCGAACCCTGTCATGCCGGGAAACTCCGGTAGCCAGCCCTCCCGGCGCTGCGCCCAAAGCTCATAGCTCGGCACCAACCCGCCCGTCGCATCCAGCGCGCCAAGATGCACCTCAACCTCGCCATCGCTGCGGGCAAACACAGAAGAGCCACAGCGCGGGCAGAAATGGCGCCCCTTGTAAGACCCCGTGTCTCCGGTGACCGTGACCACCCCGTCAGAGAATACGGCGGCGGCATAAAACAGCGCGCCATGGTGCTTGCGGCAGTCAAGACAGTGGCAAATCCCCACCCGCAGCGGCGTACCATGGGCCAAAAGCCGCACCGCGCCGCACAGGCATCCACCCTGATATCTGTCCTCGCGCGCTTTCATGCCTCAGCGCAGCGATACGCCGTGCCGTCCGGCCAGATCGGTGAAATACTGCCACGCCACCCGGCCCGAGCGCGCGCCGCGGGTTGCCTGCCATTCCACCGCTTCGGCGCGCAGCACCTCCGGGTCGACCTTGATTCCATAGGCGGCGCAGTAACCGTCGATCATCGACAGGAATTCATCCTGATCGCAAGGATGGAAGCCCAGCCACAGCCCAAAACGGTCAGAGAGCGAAACCTTCTCCTCCACCGCTTCGGAGGGGTTGATCGCGCTGGAGCGTTCGTTCTCGATCATGTCCCGTGGCATCAGGTGGCGCCGGTTGGAGGTCGCATAGAACACCACATTCTCGGGCCGCCCCTCGATGCCGCCATCCAGTACCGCCTTCAGGCTCTTGTAGTGCTGATCATCATGGCTGAAAGACAGGTCATCGCAAAACAGGATGAACCGCTTGGAAGAGGCGCGCAAATGGTTCAGCAGCCGCGCCACAGATGGCAGATCCTCACGCTGCAGCTCTACCAGTTTCAGGTCGGGGTGATCGCCAACGAGTTTGCCGTGCACCGCCTTGACGAGGCTCGACTTGCCCATCCCCCGTGCGCCCCACAGGAGAGCATTGTTGGCCGCAGCCCCTTCGGCAAACCGGCGGGTGTTTTCAAGCAGTGTATCGCGCGAGCGGTCGATGCCAACCAGAAGCTCCAGATCAACCCGGCTCACCGCTTCGACCGGCGCGAGGCGGTCTGGAGAGACATGCCAGACAAAGGCAGGGGCCGCATCAAAATCCGGCGCCTCAAGCGGTGCTGGCGACATCCGCTCCAAAGCTTCAGCAATGCGGTTCAATGCCTCGTCACTCATTGGCACTTTCATCGGCTCCTCCATCCATTTCAGGGCTGTGACAAAGCACGTTCCGCCCCTCTCAACAAGAGGGCAACAACGCGCATGTCTTTGCTCAAGATGGTGAACGGGGGCGACACATGCGCGCCGCCCCCGTTCTTCTCTCGGTTCTGTGAGTAAGTGCCGCCTAAAGGTCCTCAATCATCCTTAGGCTGCTTGGGCCTGTTCCATCTCTTCGGAGAAGCTCTTGAAGAATTTGGCGGCCAGTTTCTTGGCGGTACTCTGGATCAGGCGGCTACCAAGCTGCGCCAGCTTGCCGCCGATATCGGCCTTGGCGGTATAGGACAGCAGCGTGCCGCCGTCCTGTTCGGTCAGCACCACCTCGGCGCCGCCCTTGGCAAAGCCCGCCGCGCCGCCATTGCCCTGACCTTCGAGCGAGAAGCGCTCGGGCGGGGCATCGGGCGACAGGGTCACCTGCCCAGAGAACTTTGCCTTTACCGGGCCGATTTTCAGGACGACCTTGGCTTCCAGCTCGGTGTCCGAATGTTTGATCAGCTCTTCGCAGCCGGGGATTGCCTTTTGCAGCACCTCCGGATCGTTGAGGGCCGCATAGACCTCGTCGCGCGGGGCGTTAATGAAGATTTCGTCGCTCAGTTCCATGTGGGGTTTCCTTCTAGCAACAGGGAAATTTGACGGTGGCCAGAACCTTGGCCTGCTCGTCACTCAATTCGGGGAAAAACCGCCGCCACAGGCTGCGGGTCAGGCGCAGGGTCAGATCAGCCATCTGCAACCTCCCCGCGCTGAAGCGCCCGGCGGCGCTGCACCAGTTCGGCGAGGATCGACAGCGCGATCTCATCCGGGGTGATGGCGTGGATATCGACGCCCGCAGGCGCCTTTATCGTGGCAAGAGCCTCAGGCGACACTCCCTTGTCCTGAAGACGCTGCGACAGGGTCGCAAACTTGCGACGGCTGCCGACAAAACCGATATAGCGCGCCTTTTGCGACAGCGCCCGGCTGAGGGCCGCCTCGTCTCCGCGTCCTTGCGTGGCAACCACCACGAAGGGTGCACTGTCCCAGATCGGGTGTTCATCGAAATGTTCCACCACCCGGTCGGGCATGGGCAGGTCGCTTTCCTGCGGACCGGGCAGGCACAGGGTGCGGTCGAATTCGAACCGGGCCGACAGTTCCACCAGCGCCTGCGCCACGGGGCCGGAGCCGCAGACCACCAGCGCGGGCATCGGCAGGACCGGTTCCACGAAGATATCCAGTACGCCCTTGCTGGGGCAGCCGTTGCGGGCGTATTTGATGCCGTCGCGTTCCTCTCCCGCGCTGACGCCCGCCTCTGCGAGCAATTCTTCAGGGCCGATCGACAACAGCTGCGGTGCGCCGGTTTCGATGGCTTCACGCGCGGCCCGGCCCACGGCGCCGCGCACGCAGCCACCGCCCAGAAATCCGACAACGATCTCGCCCTTGGCATCGATCAGGGCCTTGGCGCCCGGTTTGGCCGAGGTCGCCGCAACGGTCCGTACCACTGTGGCCATGGCAAAGGGCTCGCCTGCGCTGCGCCGTGCCTCGGTTTCGCGGGCCAGATCCTGTTCCAGGCGTGGTCCCAATGCTGAATGTCCTGCCATGATGAAACTCATATCGCCCCCAGTTTTTGATCGAGGCCCGCCAGCGCCTCCAGCGTGTTGGCCGCCTCGAACAGATCCAAGTATGGCAGCGCCGCCGCCATGCCGCGTGCAATCGGCTCGTAGCCCTTCCAGCCCTTCAGCGGGTTCAGCCAGACGATCCGGCAGCCGCGCCGCTTCAGCGCCTCCAGCGCCGTTGCCATATGTTCCGGCGGATCGCTGTCGTAGCCGTCCGACAGGATGATCACCACCGAGCGCCCATCGACGAAACGCCGCGCATAGGTCGCGGCGAAATGTTCCAGCGCGCCACCGATACGGCTACCGCCGCCAATGCCTTCGGCCATCAGCGTCACCCGGTTGAGCGCGCGCATCGGGTCCTCTTCGCGCAGGGCATCAGCAATACGCACGAGGCGGGTGTGAAAGAGATAGGCGTCGGAATTGGCATCCGCCCGCATCAGCCCCGCCAGAAAGGCCAGAAAGGGGCGCGCATAGACCAGCATGGATCCCGACACATCGCACAGCGCGACGATCTTCACCGGGCGGTCGGGACGGGTGCGCCGCGCCAGCCGCAGGGGCACGCCGCCGGTGGCCACGGCCTTGCGGATGGTGCGGCGGAAATCCACCGCCCTGCCCCGCCGCGCGGCCTTGCGCCTGCGAGATCGTTTGTCGCGCAGGGCCTGCCCCAACCGCACCGCAACCGCTTCGGCCTTGCGGATGTCTTCGGGGTCGACCAGATCGCGCAGATCCTTCTTCATCAGGTTCTTCACGTCCGAAGCCACCAGTCGCCCCGTACCGTCGCTTTCCGCCTCCCCGCCGCCGCTGCCACCGGGGGCCTGAATTGTGCCTGCACCCTCTGCCTCTGTCTCGCCTGCGTCCTTACGGGAGGAGCGCATGTCATCGTTCTTGTTTGTCTTGTCGCTGGGCACGGTCTTTTGCCGCACCCGTCCTGCATCCATCCAGAAACTGTCGAACAGCGTATCAAAGCGGTCCACATCCTCGGCCCGGCCTGCACAGACCGCGCGCAGGGCGGCGCGCGCCTCGGAGGGGTTTGCGGCCTCCACTGCACCCAAAGCGGCGAGCGCGGTGCCGGTTTCGGCCACGCCCAGTGCAAAGCCATGGGCGCGCAGATGTGCCATGAAGCCCGCAACGCGGGCGCCGGGGCCGGGATCGCGGCCTGCGAATTTGGTCACCCGGCTCATGCGGCACGCCCCGCCAGCCGCTGCGCGACCTCTACCGGAACCGCGCCGCGGTCGGCCTCGGTTTTCAAGAGCGTTGCCATGGCTGCCATCAGGGCGGCGGGATCTTCGGTCAGATCCGCAACGCCAAGGCCAGAGAGTGCGGCGGCAAAATCCAGCATCTCGGCCACGCCGGGTTTCTTCACCAGATCCTCCTTGCGCAGATCCTGCACGAAACTGACGATCTGGCCCGCCAATGCGGCGCTGAGGCCCGGACAGCGGGCGTCCAGAATAGCGAGTTCCGTCTTGCGGTCGGGATAATCCACATGGGCGTAAAGGCAGCGCCGCCGCAGCGCGTCCGACAAATCGCGGGTGCCATTGGCAGTGAGGATCACCAAGGGTCGGCTCTTGGCCGTGATGGTGCCAAGCTCAGGCACGGTGATCTGGAAATCGGCGAGCACCTCCAGAAGGTAGGCCTCGAATTCTTCATCGGCGCGGTCGATCTCATCAATCAGCAGCACCGGCGGCACCTCCTGGCGGATCGCCTGGAGCAGCGGGCGTTCCAACAGGTAGTCTTCGGAAAATATCTGCGCCTCGGCCTCCTTGCCCGTCTTGCCAGAGGCCTGGATCGCCAAGAGCTGGCGCTGATAGTTCCATTCATAGATCGCCTGGGCGGCATCCAGCCCTTCATAGCATTGCAACCGGATCAGCCGGGTGTCGCGCGCGGCGGCCAAGGCGCGAGCGATCTCGGTCTTGCCGACACCGGCAGCCCCTTCCAGGAGCAGTGGACGGCCCAAGCTCACCGCCAGATGCAGCGCCATCGCCAGATCATCCGAGGCGACATAGCCCTGTTCGGCCAAGTCTTTCTGAAGGTCGAGATAGGTCATGGGTCAGATCCGGCAGGTCACTGGGCACGGCCCCTATCGGGGTCGGGTTCGGCGGGGGGATGAGAGGCCGCGCATCGGCGGCCTCCCTCTTTTTCGTATGACTTAAGCCTTAGCCGTGCAGGCCCAGATCGTTGGCGGTCTTCCAGATCCGCCAGTGATCGTGGGGCATGTGGCTTTGGCGCAGGCCAAAGGCACGGAAGGCATCATGCACTGCGTTGGAGAAGGCCGGAACACCGCCCACATTGGGGCTTTCGCCCACACCCTTGGCTCCGATCGGGTGATGCGGGCTGGGGGTTTCGGTGTGGTCGGTGGTGTAATGCGGCGTCTCCACGGCCGTGGGGATGAAGAAATCCATCAGCGTGCCGGTCTTGCAGTTGCCCATATCGTCATAGGCGATCTCCTGGCCCATGGCGATGGCGAGCGCCTCTGTGAGGCCACCGTGGACCTGGCCTTCGATGACCATCGGGTTGATCCGGGTGCCGCAATCGTCCAGCGCGTAGAACTGGCGGATTTCATGCTCACCGGTGTCGACGTCGATCTCCATGACGCAGATATAGGCGCCAAAGGGATAGGTCATGTTGGGCGGATCATAGTAGCTCACCGCCTCCAGACCCGGCTCAACGCCCGGAATGGCCTGGTTGTAGGCCGCATAGGCGATGTCCTTCATGGTTTTGAAGCGCTCGGGCGCGCCTTTGACCACGAACCGGTCCACGTCCCATTCCAGATCGTTGTCGTGCACTTCCAGCAAGTAAGCCGCGATCATTTGCGCCTTGGCGCGGATCTTGCGGCCTGCCATGGCGGTCGCCGCACCGGCAACCGGGGTCGAGCGCGACCCATAGGTGCCCAGACCATAAGGCGCGGTGTCGGTGTCGCCTTCTTCGATGGTGATGCTGTCTGCGGACAGGCCGATTTCAGACGCAAGGATCTGCGCGAAAGTGGTCGCATGCCCCTGCCCCTGGCTGATGGTGCCAAGGCGTGCGATGGCCGATCCGGTGGGGTGGATGCGGATCTCGCAGCTGTCGAACATCCCCATACCGAGGATATCGCAGTTCTTCACAGGACCTGCGCCGACAATCTCGGTGAAATGCGTCAGACCAATGCCCAGAAGCTTGCGCGTCTTTCCGGCCTTGAAGTCCTCCACCCGCTGCGCCTGCTCGGCGCGCAGCTCATCGTATTTGACCGCTGCCAGCGCCTTGTCCCAGGCGGTGTGGTAATCACCTGAGTCATACTCCCAGCCCAGCGCAGACTGATAGGGGAATTGATCGGCCTTGATGAAGTTGATCCGGCGCAGCTCGGCTGCGTCCATGTTCAATTCCATCGCCAAGACTTCGATCATGCGTTCGATGAAATAGGCGGCCTCCGTCACCCGGAAGGAGCAGCGATAGGCCACACCGCCCGGTGCCTTGTTGGTATAGACGCCATCAACGCCCACATAGGCAACCGGGATGTCATAGGATCCGGTGCAGATGTGGAAGAAACCGGCCGGGAACTTGGTCGGGTCGGCGCAGGCGTCGAAGGCGCCGTGGTCGGCGGTCACATGGCAGTGCAGCCCGGTGATCTTGCCCTCCTTGGTGGCGCTGATCTTGCCCTTCATCCAGTAGTCACGCGCAAAGGCGGTGGCCATCAGGTTTTCCATCCGGTCCTCGATCCACTTCACCGGCTGGCCGGTGACGATCGAGGCCACGATGGAGCAGACATAGCCGGGATAGACGCCCACCTTGTTGCCGAAACCGCCACCGATATCTGGCGAGATCACGCGGATGTTGTGCTCTTCGATCCCCGACAGCAGCGAGGCAACGGTGCGCACCACGTGCGGCGCCTGGAAGGTGCCCCAAAGCGTCAGCTTGCCATTGATCTTGTCCATGCTGGCAACCGAGCCGCAGGGCTCCAGCGGGCACGGGTGGGTGCGGTGGTAATAGACCATCTCTTCGGCCACCACTTCGGCCTCGTCCAGCACCTGCTCGGTGGCTTCCTTGTCGCCCTCTTCCCAAAGGAAGATGTGGTTGTGATGGCGGCGGGGGCCGTGTGCGCCCTCTTTTTCATCCTTGATGTCTTCGCGCAGGACCACATCGGATTGCAGCGCCTCAAACGGATCCACCAGAACCGGAAGTTCCTCGTATTCCACTTCGACCAGTTCCACCGCGTCGGCAGCGATATAGCGGTCCTTGGCGACGACGAATGCGACCTCCTGGCCCTGGAACAGTACCTTGCCATCGGCCAGCACCATCTGCTTGTCACCGGCAAGGGTGGGCATCCAGTGCAGAGCCAAGGGTTCAAGATCCTTGGCGGTCAAAACCGCGACGACACCATCCAGCGCCATGGCGGCATCGATATTGATCGACTTGATGCGCGCATGGGCATAAGGCGAGCGGACAAAATCCCCGTGCAGCATGCCTGGCAGAATGACGTCATCCACATAGTTGCCCTTGCCCTGGGTAAACCGGGCATCCTCGACCCGCTTGCGCGAGCAGCCCATCCCCTTGAGATTGTCGATCCGTTCCTGACGATCCTCCAGATCCTTCATTGTGCTGCCTCCTTGGCTGCGTTCAGTTCGGCTGCGGCGGCGAGGATCGCCTTTACGATGTTCTGGTACCCCGTGCACCGGCAGAGGTTGCCGGCAATGCCGAAGCGCACCTCTTCCTCAGTCGGGTTCGGGTTTTCCTGCAGCAGGCGATAGGCCCGCGTGATCATGCCGGGGGTGCAATAGCCGCACTGGAGCCCGTGATGCTCGCGGAACATCTCCTGCAGCACATGCATGCCGTCAGGCGTGGCGATACCTTCGATGGTGGTAACCTCGGTCCCATCCGCCTGAACGGCAAACATGGTGCAGGATTTCACCGACTTTCCGTTGATATCCACCGTGCAGGCCCCGCAATGGGAGGTTTCACAGCCCACATGCGGTCCGCGCAGTTTAAGGGTCTCGCGCAGCGTATGCACCAATAGCTCGCGCGGCTCGGCGGCGACCTCATGTTTTTCGCCGTTCACCGTCAGGGTGATGATCTGTTTTCCCATGGTATCCTCCCTTAGGCCCGCGACCAGGCGCGCTCGATCGCGCGGCGCAGGATGACGCCAGCCACGTGTTTCTTGAATTCAACCGGTCCACGGTTGTCCTCGGTCGGGTCGATGTCGCCAAGCATCGCAGTGACTGCATCGCCCATGGCATCGGCGTCGCACTCGGAGCCTACCAGCGCTGCCGCCGCATCGGCCGAGAAGACTGGCGTGTCGCTGAGGTTGGTCATCGCGATCGACGCAGAGGCCACCTTGCCGTCCGCCTTTTCGATGATCACCGCAGCCGCAGCTGTTGCGTAGTCCCCGATCTTGCGCTTTTGCTTTTCGTAGGCCTGCCCGCCTTTCGGCGCGGCAAAGGAGATCTTGGTCAGGATCTCGTCATCCTCGCGGTCGGTCATGTAGGCCGCCTCGTAAAAGTCGCGCGCCTGAACCTCGCGGGTGCCATCCGGACCCTGCAGGGTAAAGGTCGCATCAAGGCACTGCATCAGGCCTGGCATATCGTTGCCCGGATCGCCGTTGGCCACATTGCCGCCGATTGTGCCCATGTAGCGCACCTGCGGGTCCGCGATCAGCAAAGCGGCTTCACGCATGATCGGAGCCCCGGCTGCCAAAGCGTCATTGGTGATCAACTCGTGCTGTGTGGTCATCGCGCCGATAGTGACCGTGCCGCCCTCGACAGAGATGCCTTTCAGTTCGTCGATGGACTGAAGGTCGATCAGATGCGGCACATCCGCCATTCTTAGCTTCATCATCGGAATGAGGCTGTGTCCGCCCGCCATCACGCGCGCGTCGTCCCCATGTTCCTCAAGAACCGCCAGCGCCGCCGCAATACTGCCGGGTCGGTGGTATTCAAACTCTGAGGGTATCATCCGTTTCCTCCCTGAATTCCGGATTGGCACTATTAAAGGTCCCCCAATCCCCCTGTGCGAGGCTGCGGGAACCACCGCCGAATGCGCGTTCACGAAATGCGAAAGAGCTGCACGAAGTGCGAAGGCTCCTCAAAAGGGGAGCGGAGCAGATGAAATACACGTTTTACGATATTCATAGGCAGCCTTGTCCACCAGAACTGCGCATGGAAGGCTGACTATGAGACAAACCAGGGAGGCGACGCAACGGGTATGACAAGGCAGCCAGTGACCGCCGCTGCCGAGAGTAGACATCAGACCGGGCCTACATCCCAAGTCTGTTTCGTACGTCAGCCAGGCGCGAGCGGCTGACAGGCACCTTGGGCAGGGCCGGTGTCTGCTCGAAATAGCAAACCCCATTGTCCTTTTTGCGCTCGAAACTGGTGACGTGGTCCAAATTCACAAGATAGCTGCGATGGGTACGAACAAAGGGCCCTGCGCCAATGCGCGTCTCTGCCTCGGAGATGGACCATGGACAAAAGAGTTTGCTCTCTCCGCTATAAAGAACCGTGTAATGCCCCTCGGCGCGGATTGCCGAAACGCTGGACGGATTGATGAAATGAGTACGCGAATCGGATTCATAGGGGATTCGGCACTCTGACAGCTGCACTGCCTCTTCCCCATGGGCAACGGCAACTGGGACGATTTCGTCCGCAGGCTCTAGGTCGGGGCCAGAGGAAACAGCACCCGCTTCTGGAGAGCCACCCAGTCGCGTTGCAAAGGTCACCCCCGACAAAAGAAAACTGCCGGACAGCACAAAGGCCGAAAGCGTCACGCCGAAGGCCAGCACGCCGCGGCTCATCGGGGGAACGAACGTGGCGTGGGCAGCCGACTGAGTGAACCCGGTCCCAGCCATGGCGATGAAGTGCACCGCAAAGACCGCGATGCCAAATCCAAACGTCCCAAGCACGATATTGCGGGCACTGCGGTGCCCATATGAAACCTGAAAGGACGCCATGCTCAGCGCAATGGAGGCCGCGAAGGCCATCACCACCTGTGGAACCGTGTAGCTTGGAACGCAAAGCTCCATGCCCGACATGCCGATGTAATGCATGGCCGCGATCCCACTGCCCATGATCACGCCAGCCAGCATGATCTTGGCCCGGGTACGGGTGCCAAAATGTACGATCAGCAGCGCCAGCCCCATGAACAGAATTGCCGTGAGCGCCGAAATCAGCGTGATCAGCGGATCAAAGTAATAGGCAACGGGCAGCTCCAGACCCAGCATGGCCACGAAATGCATTGACCAGATGCCACTGCCCAGGATGACCGCAGCGATGGACACAACGATCTTGCGCACCGGAACCGTCATCTGCGAGGCCCCCTGCAACAGCGACAGGCCAGAAAACCCGGCGATCAGAGCGATCGTGAGCGATGCAAGGACAAACAAGTGGTTGTGGCTGTAGTCGAGCAAAAAGGGCCTCCTTCCCCATTCAGCTCTGATGGCTGCACGCGGCGCACGCACCTCAATCAGAAGGCGCGCCGCCGACAACATAGACCTATAGTTGAAACCCCGTCACCACCCAATTGCACCAGCGTAAAAAAGAAGCGCGCCCCCGGGGACGCGCCTCACTTCTTTCTATGGACGTCTTATTTGTCGTCGTCCTTGTCGAACTCAGCCATCAGAGGGTCTTCTTCATCTTCATCGTCATAGTAGCCCTCGGCGCGCAGTTTCTCTTCTCGCTTTTTCTCGACCCGGCCCACCAGGAAGATCGAAATCTCGTAAAGACCATAGACCACGGTGAAGAGGATCAACTGAGTGATCACATCCGGCGGCGTTACCAGCGCGGCCAGCACAAGGATCGCCACAACTGCGTATTTGCGCACGGAGCCCAGCCCCTCGGCACTGACCAGACCAGCCTTGCCCATCAGGGTCAAAAGTACCGGCAACTGAAAGCACAGGCCAAAGGCCATGATGAACTTGAGCGTAATATCCAGTGACTCGTTCACCTTACCGAAAAACGTGATGCGCACACCTTCGGCAGTTTCCGGCACCACGGCTGCCTCGGTCGGCAACTCGTTTACGGTGCCCGACAGCAGATTGGCAAAGATCGACGAAACATCCGCAAAGCCGAGGAAGAAGGCCATCGCCAGCGGAGTAACGACGAAATGCGCAAAGGATGCGCCGAGCATGAACATCACCGGCGAGGCGATCAGGAAGGGCAAAAAGGCGTTCTTTTCGCTCTTGTAGAGACCCGGTGCCACAAACCTCCAAAGCTGGAAACCGATCACCGGGAAGGACAGCGCAAAACCGAACACCATGGAGATGCGGAACAGCGTGAACAGGTATTCCTGCGGGCTGGTGTACTGCAAGGTGGGCGAGGGATCGCCCAGCTCACGCAGGGTCGCCTCGATCGGACCCAGCAGGAACTGCAGGATCGGCTCGGCCACGGTAAAGGCCAGAACGATCCCGACGATAAAGGCCCCCACCGCCCGGATCAGGCGGGTGCGCAGCTCCGCCAGATGCTCTATCAGCGGCGCGGAGGAATCCTCGATCTCTTCGGATTGGCTCATGATTTGGTCTCTTTATCCTCAGCCGCAGGTTCAGCGCCTGCCTCAAGCTCCTTTTCGGCCGCTTCGGCATAGGCCAGCGCCTCTTGCGCCTCCTTGGCCTTGCGTTCTGCTGCAGCGCGTGCCGTAGCCGCCTGGATCTTTTTGGCGTCCGCTGCGCGCTCGGCAGCCAGCTTGCCGGTTTCGCTGTTCGCGTCGAACTTGGTCGGGTCGATGGATTTGGCCATATCCTGCGCCGCCTCCTTGACGCCGTCCATCGCGGTGCCGACCGGATTTGACGCGGCCTTCAGCCCCTGTGCCATGTCCTTTACGCCCGCTTCGTCGGCGGCATCGTTCATCGCGCGACTGAACTCGCGGGCCATGCCCTTGGCCTTGCCCACGAAACGCCCGACATTGCGGAACAGCACAGGCAGGTCCTTTGGGCCGACCACGATCAGCGCAACGATCCCGACCACCAGAAGTTCGGTCCACCCAAGATCGAACATGGGCGATTAGGCCTTGTCTTTTTCGGTCTCGGGCGTGATGTCCTTTGCCTCGACGGCAGCGTCCTGCTCGATTTCGTCCGTGCTGTCCTTTACGCCTTTCTTGAAGGCAGTGATGCCCTTGCCAACTTCGCCCATCAGCGAAGAAATCTTGCCTCGGCCAAACAGGACCAGGACCACGACGGCGATCAGAAGAATGCCGGGAAGGCCGATATTGTTGAGCATGTGAGTGTCTCCTTCTTGCCCGGTGCCCATCCGCACCGGTTTTACTCTGTCAGCACCGTTTCTACGGGCGCGAGGGGGGTGCGCAAAGACGCGCAAGACCTCCAGACGGTCAATCCGTGGCGAAAAAAGCCTGAATCATCTCCCGACCGAAACCAACTGACAGGTTTATGTCAGTTGTCCCCTGCTAGGTCCAGCCTGTCACATCGCATAGGAGACCAAAGAGATGACACAGACCAAAAGCACGCCCGCCAAAACGATCCCCGTGGCCGAGATCGTCACCTTTACCCTTGCGGGCGGAATCACCCCTGAGGCTTTTGTCGCGCTCAGCCAGGACAGCGAGGCTTTCGTACGCGCCCAGTCCGGCTTCATGTTCCGCCGCCTGTCCTGCGGTGCCGATGGCCGGTGGAGCGATCACGTGGTCTGGCGCGATCAAGCCAGCGCGCAGGCTGCGGCAGAGGCGTTTTCGAGGCAACCCTTTGCCACAGCGCTGATGCAGGCGATTGAGCCGGGCAGCATCGACATGCGCCACGAAGACATCCTGTGGCAGATGACGGCTTGACCAAATGGTGCGGCGCGGGCCAAGGCTAGGATCATGCGCCGCACCGACCGCCTGTTCGAAATCATCCAGATCCTGCGCGACGGAAAGCTGCACCGCGCGCAGGACATTGCCGCGCGGCTGGAGGTCTCGACCCGCACCATCTATCGCGACATGGACACGCTGGTGGCGTCCGGCGTCCCAGTCGAGGGGGAGCGCGGCGTCGGATACCTGGTGCGCGAAGCAATCACCCTGCCGCCCCTGACCCTGACACCCGAAGAGCTGGAGGCGCTGAACCTTGGCATGGCCATCGTCGCCGAAGCCGCCGATCCTGACCTCAAGGCCGCCGCGCAATCGCTGGCTGCAAAGGTGGACGCGGTACTGCCCGCAGAAACCATCGCCGAGGCAGATGCCTGGAAATTCGCCGTCTACCCCTTTGCCGATGCGGCGCGCGGCTTTGCCCAGATGCCCACCCTGCGGGCCGCGATCAAGGCGCGCCAGAAACTGCAGATCACCTACCGGCGCATTGACGGAGAGATAAGCCGCCGCAAGATCCGCCCTTTGCACATGGAATACTGGGGCCGCGTCTGGACCCTCACAGCCTGGTGCGAGGCGCGCGATGATTTCCGCGTCTTTCGCGTAGATCTGATCGAAGAGGCCACCGCCCTGCCCGAACTCTTCGTGGATGAACCGGGCAAAAGGCTCGCGGATTACGATCCGCACCGCTCGGGCTGACCGTGGTCAGGCATGAGCTGCGTCCGAGGTCGTGGGCGATCCTCAGGTCATTCACCGCGATGACGTAGAGCATTCACCACCGTCCGGAACGCAGGCAAGTTCTGGTGACGGCTTGGATAGTAGATGTGATAGCCGGGAAAGCGCTGTGACCACTCATCCAGCAGCAGCACCAGCGCCCCGCTGTCGATCTGATCGGCAACCATATCCTCCGGCACATAGGCAATGCCGAACCCATCGCAGGCCGCCTCGACCATGGTCGCGTCATCATCCAGGATCAAAGGCCCGTCCACGCGCACGCGGATTTCCTTTCCGTCCCGTTCGAACTCCCAGGCGTAAAGCCCACCTGCCGTCATCTGTCGGCGATTGATACACCGATGTTCCAATAGGTCTTGCGGCGTGTCCGGCGCACCATGAGCCGCCACATAGGCTGGCGAGGCGACCGCGACGAGCCGCCAATCCGGCCCGACACGCAGGGCGATCATGTCGTGTTCGACGCTTTCGCCCAGCCTTATGCCCGCATCAAACCGCTGCTCCACGATATCGCGAAAGCCGTTGTCGACATTGAGCTCCAGCTTGATGTCGGGATAGTCGCGCAAGACGCGGCGCAGTTTCGGCCAGATCAGCTGCGTCAGGGCATGATGCGACAAGGTCAGCCGGACAGATCCTGACGGCGTGTCGCGCAATTCCGTCAACGCGGCGATCTCCGCCTCGATTTCCCCCATGCGCGGCGCAAGCGTACGCCGCAGCCGCTCACCGGCTTCGGTGGTGGACACCGACCGGGTGGTGCGCGCAAGCAGCCGCATCCCCATCCGTGTCTCCAGCCGTTTGATCCGGTGGCTGAGCGTCGACTGCACCACCCCCAGCCGCGCCGCCGCACGGGTGAAGTTGCCTTCCTCCGCCACGGTGAGAAACCACATCAGGTCATTGAAATCGGTTTGAGACACAAACACTCCATTTATGGTCGGTATCGATAGCTTCTAGCAAAATGAGCCGCCTAATCAATAAATGTTTCTGGCCTCATAAAGGGTTCAGGTCACATCCATTCAGGAGACAACTCATGAAAATCATCCGATCTGCCGCCAATCCCTCGATGAAAGGACCCGCAGACTGGTTCACCGGCACCGTGCGCATCGATCCTGTCTTCCAGGCCGAGGCGCCCGGTCGCGTTGCCGGGGCGCATGTGACCTTTGAACCGGGCGCACGCACGGCATGGCACACGCACCCCGCAGGCCAGACCCTGATCATCACCTTTGGTCGTGGTCGTGTTCAGCGCGAAGGCGGCCCTGTGGAAGAGGTCAGCGCGGGCGATGTGGTGTGGTTCCCCGCAGGAGAAAAGCACTGGCACGGCGCCAGCGCCGAGACCGCCATGAGCCACTATGCCATCCAGGAAGCCATCGACGGCGAAAGCGTCACCTGGATGGAACATGTGACCGACGACGACTACGGCGCCTGAGCGACGGCCCGACAACAGACCGAATAGATGAGCACTACCATGATATTAAGTGAAACCTACACCCTGCCCAACGGGGTTGAAATTCCAAAGATCGGGCTTGGCACCTGGATGATCGAAGACGACAAGGTCGCCGATACGGTGAAGGCCGCAGTGGAGCTGGGCTATCGCCACATCGACACCGCGCAGGCCTATCAGAACGAACGCGGCGTGGGGGAAGGCGTGCGCAGCGCAGGAATCCCGCGCGAGGAGCTGTTCGTGACCAGCAAACTGGACGCCGGGATCAAGTCTTTCGGGGAGGCCAAAGCGGCAATCGATGCCTCGCTTGAAACCATGGGGCTTAATTACATCGACCTGATGATCATCCACAGCCCTCAGCCGTGGCAGAACTTTGGCGATGAGGATCGGTTCTTCGAGGGCAACCTTGCCGCGTGGAAAGCATTGGAAGAGGCCTACGACCGGGGCAGGCTCAAAGCGATCGGGGTGTCGAACTTCCAGAAGGAGGACCTGCAGAACCTGATCGACAATGCCAGCGTCAAGCCGATGCTCAACCAGATCCTGGCCCATATCGCCAATACCCCGTTCGACCTGATCGACTTCATCCGCACCAACGACATGGTGGCAGAAGCCTATTCACCCGTCGGGCACGGCGAGATCCTGAAGCGCCGCGACATCCAATCCATGTCCAAGAAATATGGCGTCAGCGTTCCGCAGCTTGCGATCCGCTACCTGCTGCAACTTGGCCTGCTTCCCCTGCCGAAGACCGCGAACCCCGATCACATGAAGATGAATTCCGAGGTGGCGTTCCAGATCACCGATGAGGATATGGAAACCCTGAAAAACGTGGAGAAAATTCAGGACTACGGCGAACACAGTGTCTTCCCCGTCTACGGCGGCAAGATCTAACGCCCCCCCCCGGCGGCGAAAGCGGCCAGGCAAGCCGCCACCATGTTTACGTTGCCTGGCGGGCGCGTTCAGCCACCCGTGCCCGGGAGGCAGCAAGCCGTGCCCTCGCGGCCCGCGCCCGGTCCGCCAGTCGATCGTCCGGCAGTTCCGGAGGGCATCCGCAGATCACATTGAAGCCTTTCAGATCGGTAAAGGCCCATTGCGCCGCCAAGAGTTGGTAGCTTTTCAGATCCCAGCCTGACTCATCGGTCTCAAAACGCATCCGCCAGTTTCCGCGCACGCGCACCGGCAGCCGCAATCGCCGGATGCGAAGCATGGCTTCGTGTCCACTCTTGGCCGTGCGCAGCCCTTGCGTGCGCATGGCCTTGATCCGTTCCAGCAGCCCGCCCACGTCCTTCAGGCGGCGACCGGCAAAAAGCACCTCGATCTCCGCATCGGGCTTGACGATTCCCTTGATAAGCAGGTCGCCACGGTTGTTGCGACTCAGGATGGGGATGAGTTCGACGGGAACGTCCCGCAGCTCGCGCTTGAACAGGCCAGAATCCTCGATCTGAGGTGTAATTTCGGCCCTATCTCTTCGTCGGTCCATGTTCCCGAAGTCCACGCATAGCTTCCCCAAGCGCGCAGAGGCGGATTGCTCAACAGCGCGCAGCCGCACAGACACCTAAGCCACACCGGTTAACAGGGCATTGAAGAGCGACCAATGCAAGACAGCAGAACACACTTGGACTTTGAAATGTAAGGCAGATTGAGCAAGGGGGCGGATCGTCGCCACCTCAAGGGAGCCCTGCCCTGTCCAAATTCAACCTACCACCAAACGAAAAGCGCCCGCCATCTGGCGGGCGCTTGATCGGTGCGTCTCCTGTTGCGTTCAGGCCTTTCTGCGGCGACGCAGCAAGCCCAGACCACCGAAGGCGCCGATCAGAAGAATGCCGGTGGCCGGAAGGGGAACCGGAGCAATCGACGATGTTCCCGAGATCGAAAACTGCTGCTCGCGCGGATATGTACTGAACGAATTAAAGGCCATATAGTCGTGCGACTGACGCAGGTTGCCTGCTGGAGCACTCACCCCCCAGTCAGCATAGGCGGCGACACTGTTCACACCCTTGTAGCCAAACCAGTAGGATCCCGCCGCCAGATTGAGGCTCAGGCCACTTACGATCACATCAAAGATCCGATAACTGCCGGCGGTTGCGATCTGGGAACCAGTAACGGACAGGTTCGTCATCAACAGCAGATTGTTCATAGCGCTGTCATAGATCCCGATGTCCAGGCGGGCCTGGGACAGATCTGAGTTCGTGAACCCGAAAGCAAATTGCACGCCTGTCACCGTCGTGTTCGCGCTCAGAGTGAAATCGTCAGCTACGGCATACTGGTTACCGACATTCCGGTTTACGCCTGATCCAACCACTCCATTGTCGAAAACAGTCGCGGCAAGGGCGCTGGAAGCAGACAAAGCAAGCGCCAACACTGTTCCAGCCAATTTCTTGACAATCATAAAACGTCTCCAATCATAAAGTGCTTCGAAAAAATGGTTAACCAATAGTTAACAAAGCACTGCTCAAGAGTCAACCTACACGGCGCGCGCCACTGCGGCCCTGCACTCCCTACCCTTTGGGAAAGACAAAGCACCGGTTGCGCGGCACGGTAAGCCACAGGACGCGGCCCACTTCGGGCAGGAACACGTTGGGCACCGTCACCTTCAGCAGCGATCCGTCAAAATCCATGCGAAATTCCACCAGGCTTTCATGGCCAAGGAAACGCGCGCGTTCCACCACGCCGCGGGCCGGGACGCCATCGCTGGGCGTGGGCAGTGGCCCCTTGCCGGCGCGGTCGAAATCGATGCGCACATGCTGGGGGCGAAAGACGATCTCTACGTCGGTGCCATCGGGCACACCGGGGGCCAGGAACTGCCCAAAAGGCGTTTCAGCCAGCGCGCCGTTCACCTGCGCGTTCAGCACGTTCACGTCACTGAAAAACGCCACTGCCGCCTTGTCTACCGGGCGGGTATAGACGTTATAGGGCGCGCCCTGCTGAACGATCCGCCCGCCCCGCATCAGGGCGATTTCATCGGCCATGCGCATGGCTTCTTCGGGTTCGTGGGTGACCAGCAGAACCGCCGTGTCCTCTTCGCGCAAAAGCGTCAGGGTTTCATCGCGAATGCCGTCGCGCAGGCGGTTATCAAGGCCCGAGAACGGCTCGTCCATCAGCATGATCCGCGGGCGCGGCGCCAGGGCGCGGGCCAAGGCCACGCGCTGTTGTTCGCCGCCTGACAGCTGGTGCGGATAGTCGTCGATGTATTTCGACAGCGACACCTTGGCGAGCAGTTCCTCCACCCGGGCGCGTTTCTGGTCCTTGGCGCCTTTGAGGCCAAAGGCCACGTTGTCGGCGACGCTCAGATGCGGAAACAGCGCAAAATCCTGGAACATCAACCCGATCTCGCGCCGCTCGGGCGGGACACGAAAGACGGTGTCGCAAATCAGCTTGCCATCCACATAGATTTCGCCCTCGTCCTGCATCTCGACGCCGGCGATCATGCGCAGGGTGGTGGATTTTCCGCAGCCAGATGGCCCCAACAGGCAGGTCACCTGCCCCGCCTGAATGGTCAGCGAGACATCATCCACCACAGGGCGCCCATCAAAGAACCGCCGGATGTTGCGGATCTCAAGCCGGGGAACCGGAAGGTTTGGCGGGGTGGATACGGCGGTCATTTGGCCTCTCACTGATGCCGATCAAAACAATCGGGATTGCCCGCAGATAGCAACCCCGCAAAGGCCGCGCAAGGGCGCCGTCTGCCTCCCTAGCAGCAGGAGGCGGCGGCCGTCCCCTCGTCGAAGGCATTGAAGGGCGAGGCCCCGCCACAGCCCGCGAAGATCCCATAGTGGTTGGAGAAATCCCCGATGAAGTCAAAATGCGGGGCAAGCCGCGTGTCCTGCAGCATCATCCAGGTGTTGCCGCAGACTGGGAAGACCTTGCCCGCCTCGATCACATGGTGGTCGTCCAGTTTCAGCGCATGGGGGTTGTGCGGGATAGTGCCCTTGTAGATCACCGCCTGGCCGTAGTCTTCGCAATCGGGCTCCAGCTGGGGCAATTTGAACAGCCGGTAGGTGGCCGAGAGGAACTTGAGCGGTGCTACCCGCGCCTCGAGCTTGGGGTTCTCGATGGTCAGGGGGCGGGCGGTCACCATGCGCGGATCTTTGAACCCGGCCTCGCGCGCCAAGCGCAGGAAGTCGTTCCAGTAAAGCGCGCCGGACAGACATTCGCCATACAGAACCTCGTCTTTCGCCATCGCCTCGGGCACGCGGCGGTCGGCGTAGACATCCGAGAAATACATCTCGCCGCCCTCCTTCAAGAGCCGATGCGCGCCGCGCAGCACCGCGCCCTTGTCGGTCGCCAGATTGATCACGCAGTTGGAGACGATGACATCAAAAGATCCCGGCTCAAGGTCCAGCTCATCCAGTTTCTCGATATAGCCGTGATGGAATTCGACATTGCTGGCGACATGGCCAAAGGCCGCCGCGTGATAATCGCGGTGGCGCGTCGCCACCTCAAGCTGGGCGGGGGTCATGTCTACGCCCACGACGCGGCCCTTTTCCCCAACCATGGCCGACAGCGCATAGACATCGCGCCCCGCACCGCAGCCCAGATCCAGCACCGAGGCCCCTTCCAAGGCCTCAGGCGCGATCAGACCACAGCCGTAATAGCGGGTCAGCACCTCGTCATGGATCTGCGACAGGATCGCCTTGACGTGATCGGGCATGTCGTCCGGCGTGCAGCAGGCATTGGTTTGCAGATCTTCGCTGCCCTGCAGGACCTCGCCATAATAATTCTGCACGCTTTCATGTTTCATCGCTGGGCCTTTCACTGTCTTTTCCGGCTCATGGGTATCCTGCGCCCCGGCTTCGAACAAGCGGCAGAGCGCCGCAGTGACGCAAGCGTGAAGCCCCCTACCCTGTCAGATCAAACACAGCCTCGGCCCGCACGGTGCCATTGACCAGCACCTCGAAGCGGTGCGCTCCGGGAACAAGCGTGAAGGTGGTGGCGTCCCCTTTCATGCGGTGACGTTTGACAAGGGTCAGTCGCCCATTGTTCAGCCGTGCCTGTTTCAGCTTGAACACCTTGGCCGAGAGTTTGCCGCCAGGGCGCTGGAAGTGCAGCCGATAGTCCACCAGCACCGGCTGGTCCTCTGCCCCAAACAGATCGACCGAGAAGGACAACGCTCCGCCTATGGGGACCGATGCCGCATCGAGCGTGATCTGAGCCGTGACCGGTGCCTCCGGGTCATAACCCAAGAGGCCCAGCGCGCCTGCATGACCTGCCTTGACCAACCCGCGGCAGGCATGGGCGGTGATCCAGTCCATTTCCTTTTGTGCCTGCTGCCCTGCATCGCGCCAGCGGCGTAGGGTCTCGACCACGAGATCCGGGTCTTTCTTGGCAATGTCATTCAGGTGATTGGCGACCGAGCGGGTGACAAACCGCGTGGGGTCCCGATGCAGCCGGTCCAACAGCGGCAAGGGCGCACGCAGATCCAGCGTAATGCCCAGCCCCCAAGGCAGACGCGGCCGCGTGCCCTCGCTGGCCAGCCGCCGCACATGATAGTGCTCATGCTCTGCCCAGTCCTGCATCCGCGCGAGGGTCAGATCAGGCCAGCGGTTGAGGAAAGGACGGATCGCATATTCCATGGAAAACCGCTGTGTCAGTTGTTCCAGTAGGTCCAGCGACAGGTCGGGATGGTCCTCCAGCCCCTTTGCCACCACGAATTCGCCCAAGGGCGCAAAAATGAAATCGCCGAAATCATCGTCACGCCTGCCAGGATTTAGCGGCGGCGGCAGGGCGGCGCGCAACACCGGCGCCACATCCGGCAGCGGGGCGCTGTAGTGGCCTTGCAGAACCTCAGCGATCCATTGGATGCGCTGTTTTAGCTCCAGTTCTGGCAGACGCTCCATCACCTGCGCCTCGAACCTGGGCGCATCGAACTCCGGATCCACGGCAGCAAAAAGACCCGCCAGATAGCGGGTCTTTTCCAGGTTGAACAGCTGGTCCTTCAGAGAAAAACCGCTAGCCATCCCCTTACAGCGTCATATTCGCAGCGCCGCCATCCAGCAGGATGTTCTGGCCGACGATGAAACCTGCGTGCTGCGAACACAGGAAGGCGCAGGCCGCGCCAAATTCCTGCCGCGTACCATAGCGATGCGCCGGGATGGTCGCTTCGCGCTGCGCCTTGGCTTCTTCGATCGAAATGCCCTGCTGGCTGGCAACGCCGGTGTCCAGCGACACCGCACGGTCGGTCGCATGGATGCCCGGCAGAAGGTTGTTGATGGTGACCCCCTTGCCCGCAACCTGCCGCGAGGTACCCGCGACATAGCCAGTCAGACCCGCACGCGCCGAGTTCGACAGGCCCAGCACCGCGATGGGCGCCTTCACCGATTGCGAGGTGATATTCACCACCCGGCCCCAACCCTTGTCCATCATGCCGGGCAGCAGCGCCTTCATCAGGGCGATCGGCGCCAGCATATTGGCATCCAGCGCCTTGATGAAATCCTCGCGCTCCCAGTCGGACCACATGCCCGGCGGCGGGCCGCCTGCATTTGTCACGAGGATATCCACATTGCCTGCAGCATCCAGAACCGCCTTTTGCCCTTCGGGCGTGGTCACATCGGCGGCCACGGTTTGCACGTCGACACCATAGGTATCGCGGATGCCTTGCGCGGCGGCCAGCAGCGCCTCTTCACCGCGGGCGTTCATCACCAGGTTCACACCGGCTTCGGCCAGCGCCTCGGCGCAGCCAAGGCCCAGCCCCTTGCTGCTGGCACAGACCAATGCGCGCTTGCCTGCAATTCCAAGATCCATGTTCGTCCTCCATAAGGATTCTGCGTTTCCGACGAGAGATTGCACGTTCCTTAGCGGAATGACCAGCCTGTCGGACGTGGTCCGAATTTCTGCGCCTTCCAGCCTGTTTCATGCCATAATCCCAAGATATGCCACCTTTATCCCAAGCGCAGAAGAGGGCCCTCGTGACAGTCGCGCGCCCTGCAACCAGATCCATTCCCGCCTATCCCGCCGATGCCTTTCGGGTCGACGTCGGTGCCAATATGGGCGATCCTCTGGGCGTGTTCGAAGATCTGGTGCTGGACGACGTCTACGTGCTTTCAGCGAAGAAACCGGCCAGACGTCTATCCATCAGCAGCCAGTCAGACGGTGAGTTGAGCGTCGGTGCAGACAGTGAGCTGGGTCAGGCTGGCGCCGCGCTGCATCTCGACGCCGCCCTGACGCTGATGACCGAGACTGGTCCCAACATCGATGCTCTGGTTCTGGTCGAAGTGGATACAGACGGGATGATCGCGGGCGTTTACCTTGTCCCCCTTGCACCGCTTGTCCCGGAAGTCGGATATACGCTTCTGAGTGCCGAGCGCGACGGCGCAAGGACACGGCTGGCCCAGATGACCGCCGTATCCTTCGCCCGCGGAACGCATATCACCCTGTCCACCGGAGCCCAACGCCCGATCGAAGATCTGCGTCCTGGCGACCGAATTCTGACCCGCGACGACGGTGTGCAGGAGCTGCGCTGGATCGGTATGACCACCAGCCGCGCCACCGGTGAGATGGCGCCGATCCTGATCCGCAAGGGCACGCTGAACAACGCGCGCGACCTGCTGGTCAGCCCCGAACACCGACTGATGGTCTATCAGCGCCGCGATGCGCTGGGGGCCGGCACGCCCGAGCTGCTGATCCCCGCCCGCCATCTGGTCAATGGTGACAGCGTGGTGGTGCAGGACGGCGGCTTAGTGGACTATTTCCAACTGCTGTTCGACCGCCATCACATCGTCTATGCCGAGGGGATCGCCGCCGAAAGCCTGTTCCTGGACCCGGTGACCGAACCCGCCCTGCCGCCCGAGCTGCTGGAGCGGATCGCAGGGATCGCAGGCCCCCATCAGCGCCGCGACAGCCACGGGCTGGACGTGCCAAGGCCCCTACTGGACCGCCCGGATCTGGTGGAGCTTCTGAAGCGGGCGTCACTGAGGTAGGGCTGTCAAACGGGCTTTGCTTAGGTTGTGGCATTTGCACACTGGCACCCGGGCCGTCAGCTCTGCGGACTTTGCAGACCTTTTTTTGCTCTCAGATTAGGGTCCGTTTTGGTGGTCTTTCACTTTATTTTTGTCATGCTCCGATTTTCCCAAACGGCGACCAAATACAGAATTGAATGCAACAGATGCCCAGATTGTGAAGTAATCGAACCCTCGTGTCTCAACATCAAATGTCCCTATGCCATGAATTCGACATAGATTTTCCAAACCTATCCGTGTATACGGTACGAAAGCCTCTTCACGGATTTTTGCTTTCAAAGCTGAGCCGGTGAAGTCCTCTTCTAATAGCTCTCGCGATTCCATTTGCTTATCCTGAGCACGAAATTCCGATATTTCGGGGAAGTGGCCTTGGAAAGCACACCATCCAAACAGGCCAAATTGAAAACTTTCTCGAACGATAAAGGTGTCGTACACGCTTAGATCGCCAATCCTATTGTCATATTCATTGAAGCCAAGCTCTTCCCGAAGGCCTCGCCTGAAGCAATTCAAAAGAGTGACCTGCCCCTCTCCACGCTGTTGAAATTGAAAATCAGTAAAGGTTAAACCTTCATTCATCGAGACGTGGAGCTTTCCTGCTCCCGAATTGCCTCCTGCCGTGGAGGCAGAACGCCTCGAAAACACGATTTTTCGTTTGAGATCGGTGAACAAGAATACATTTAGGCCAATTGAAGTTAAAAACGGAAAGTATCGTTCATTGATGAGTGTCTTGTAGTTTTTTTCAACATTTACAATGAATTGCGGGTTTTCTTGCATGTACTGTCGAATAACTTTCTGCATTACAGAATGCGTGAAGTAGTCTGTCTCATAGACCCGCAGGTCAAGACGCGAGCGCTCGTCATCTCCGACCCGATCAAAGTTAAAGTTCCGAAGACCTAGCTTTCTACCATTGAAAATTCGTCCTTCCGCCTTGGCCACAAAGTCCTCGCAGACTGCCCGTCTTGCGTCGTTAACACGTTCTGCGATGTCCTCTATCCCGGTAATTTCTTTGAGGCGAGAAAGAGACTTACTACCGAATACTTGATCTTCTTCAAAGACGAAAGGTGGAGTGTCGTGATACTTGCGCAGCCTTTCATTGATTTCCTCAAGTCCAACACCGCGGATTGGCCTAATTAGGAAGACCTCTTCCGTTGGCGAAATCGATTGCCCATCCAACTCGAACTTGGGAATCGCGCTATCAAGCAACAAAACTGTATCTTTCGGGTATGTCTTTCGCCAGTATGCGTATCGCGCCCGTGCTCGGACAAACTTCCACCAATCAACTAGTCGCCGGGCAAAAAGTCCTCCTAGAAAACTGACAAGCGGAAGGAAGAATTTGGATATGGTTTCTAAGACAAAATCATACAATTTGAGTCACGCCCCTTTAACGAAGAGATGCGCTAGGTTTTCGCACCAATTTCCCTACATCCGACCTTAGCCGCGTGGCAGCAATTTAGTAAAGTGGGCTCTGAACAGACGTTCGCTGCGTAGCCAACCAATGGCTGCTTCGGCTGCTTCCCCTCACTCCCCCCGTTCCTCCTCCAGCCTCCGCCGCGCATTCAGCGCGATGCGCAGGGTCGTGTTGTCATTCTCGTGGGCCTGGATGTGGCCCGATAAAAGCGCCATCCAGTAGATGCGCAGCACCGCGTTGATGCGGCGGCTGTAGTTTGGGCCGAGCTTGCGAAACCAGCGGACCATGTCGGCATCCAGCCGGATCGTCACCCGTGTCTTGGGGCGGTCGAGGCGCTGCCAGCTGTCCATACCCTGCCAGTCCTGCGGCAGGCTCTTGTCCAGCCAGTCGCGGCGCAGGGCGAATTGCAGATCGTCCAGTTCCTGCTGTATTTCGGCGTCAAAGTGTTTGCGGCTGGGCATCGGATGGGGACGGTCTGGTTTCGGACTTCGGGGATCAGCATGGGGCATCTGCCTTAAGGACGGGTAGTCCCCCCGTGCGCAGGGGCGGCAACGGGTGGTGCATGCCCGGTGTACAGGGGGTGCACGGGGAGTGCATGCGGGGTGGCGCCTGTTTTTCTTGCCTCGGGGCGCATTCCTGATATACGCGCGCACATGCTTGATACCCAGTCCAATCGCCCCGAATTGCCGCCCGAAATCGCGCGCCGCCGCACCTTTGCGATCATCTCGCACCCGGATGCGGGCAAGACCACTTTGACCGAGAAATTCCTCCTTTACGGGGGCGCCATCCAGATGGCCGGACAGGTGCGCGCCAAGGGCGAAGCGCGGCGCACGCGCTCTGACTTCATGCAGATGGAAAAGGACCGGGGGATCTCGGTCTCGGCCTCGGCCATGTCGTTCGATTTCAAGGAGTTCCGGTTCAACCTGGTGGACACGCCCGGCCACTCGGACTTTTCCGAGGACACCTACCGGACGCTGACGGCGGTGGATGCGGCGGTGATGGTGATCGACGGTGCCAAGGGTGTGGAAAGCCAGACGCAGAAACTGTTCGAGGTCTGCCGTCTGCGCGATCTGCCAATCCTGACCTTCTGTAACAAGATGGACCGGGAGAGCCGCGATACATTTGAGATCATTGACGAAATCCAGGAGATGCTGGCGATTGACGTGACGCCCGCCAGCTGGCCCATCGGGGTGGGACGGGATTTCATCGGCTGCTATGACCTGTTGCGCGACCGGCTGGAGCTGATGGACCGGGCCGACCGCAACAAGGTGGCCGAGAGCATCTCGATCGAAGGGCTGGACGATCCCAAACTGGCCGAGCATGTGCCCGCGCAGCTGCTTGAAAAGTTTCTCGAAGAAGTTGAAATGGCAAAGGAACTTTTGCCAACCCTCGACCCGCAATCGGTACTTGAGGGACATATGACCCCGATCTGGTTCGGCTCTGCGATCAACTCCTTCGGGGTGAAGGAACTGATGGACGGCATCGGCACTTACGGGCCAGAACCTCAGCCTCAGCAGGCCAGCCCCCGGCAGATCTGCCCCGAGGAAAAGAAGGTCGCAGGTTTTGTCTTCAAGGTGCAGGCCAACATGGACCCAAAGCACCGCGACCGCGTCGCCTTTGTGCGCCTGGCCTCGGGGCATTTCAAACGTGGCATGAAGTTGACCCATGTGCGGTCCAAGAAACCCATGGCAATCTCAAACCCCGTACTGTTCCTGGCCTCCGACCGGGAGCTGGCAGAAGAGGCTTGGGCAGGCGATATCATAGGCATTCCGAACCACGGCCAGCTGCGCATCGGCGATACGCTGACCGAGGGTGAGGCGCTGCGGGCCACCGGCATCCCCTCCTTTGCGCCGGAGCTGTTGCAGACCGTGCGCGCGGGCGATCCGATGAAGGCGAAGCACCTGGAAAAGGCTCTGATGCAATTTGCCGAAGAAGGTGCGGCCAAGGTCTTCAAGCCCTCGTTCGGCTCTGGCTTTATCGTCGGTGTGGTCGGCGCGCTTCAGTTCGAGGTGCTCGCCAGCCGGATCGAAATGGAATACGGCCTGCCGGTGCGTTTCGAACCCTCTCAGTTCACCTCCGCGCGCTGGGTCAGCGGTGACAAGCCCGCGGTAGAAAAGTTCATCAACGCCAACAAGCAGCATATCGCAACCGACCACGATGGCGACACCGTCTACTTGACGCGCCTGCAATGGGACATCGACCGGGTGGAGCGGGACTATCCGGACTTGAAACTAACCGCGACCAAGGAAATGATGGTCTGAGGCGACATTTCAGACCATCAAGGTTGGGCACGGGCGCGCATGGATATTGCCGAAGAGATTTATCCGGGGGGCTTTCATACCCTCATGCGCCGCCTCGAAAAGAAGCGGCGCCCTTACGAGGGCAGCGCCGCGCTTTTGCAATCTCTGCCGAGCGATCTCGCCGCTTTGGAAGCGGCCACTATTGCGCCGCCCCCCCCAGAGAACGCACCCGGCGAAAAGCAGCATATCGAAACCAAGTGGTTCAAAATCCGACGTGATTTTGCCGGCCTCAGCGAACTGGCAGCCGTACATGCGCTCTGCATTGCAATTCTGCGCCGGGACGATCCCCCCCAGCTTGCCCGGGACCTGTTTCTGCGCATCTGGCAAGAGCGCGGTGCCAGCTTTGTTAATTGTCTCGACACACGCTGGCTGATTTCGACCGCATCCACCTTTGGCGATCATGGCGAAACCGAAGCGCAGCGGCGCGGCGGCCAGGGGCTGTCGATGCTCTTTGACCTGATCAAGCTGCACGACAGCGAGCGCAGACTCTCAGGACGCCCGGGCAACTTTGCCTTTCCCAACCTCAAGCGGCGCAAGTCCGATCATCCGCTTGCATTCGACATGACCGCCTATTCCTTACGCTCGGGCGATCTTGACATGAACATGCTTGCGCGACTCTGGCAGTGTGTCGAAGAAGATCCGGTTTTCCGCCCCCTGGGGGCCCGCATGTTGCGCATGGTGATGACTGATGATCGCAGCATTTTCGCGCGGCTCAGACACTACAAGCGAAAGCCGACGCCCCCATGAACAAATCGCCAAAGGCCGATACATGGGGTATTGTAGCGACGATCAAGGCACCTGCTGAGGACCTGCTGGCGTGGGCGGCCTATCATCTTGACGCGGGTGCGCAACGGATATTCATCTACCTCGATGCCCCCTGCCCCGATGCGCACGCTGTGCTGGTACGGCATCCCAAAATCAGAGTGATCGATTGCGATGAAGGCCACTGGCGAAAAAGGCGCAAGGCCGGGAAACCGCAGAAGCACCAGGTCCGCCAAACTCTGAATGCAACGCGCGCCTATCGACGCCAGTGCAAAGGGCTGGATTGGCTCATCCACATAGATGTTGATGAGTTCCTATGGTCCGAAACCCCGCTGTCTCGGATCTTGGGCGACCTGCCCCAAACCACCAAATGCGCCAGGGTATTTCCCATTGAAGTTTTGGCCGGAGGAGATGGCACCGCTTTCAAGGGACACATTGAAAGCGGACCAGAACGACGCAGGATCTCAGAGGCCCTTTACCCCACTTACGGCGCCCATTTGCTCGGCGGCTTCCTCAGCCATGTGCAGGGCAAGCTCTTTGTGCGTCCCGGCCTTGAGGAGGCGCAACTGCGCATCCACAACCTGATTCTCCCGGATGTGGAAAACCCCGCTCAAGCGATCCTGCCCGGTGTTGATCTCTGCCATCTTCATGCTCGCGACTGGGACAGTTGGATCACCCATTATCGATACCGGCTCGAAAAGGGCTCTTATAGACCTGAGTTGAAGCCCGCCTTGCCCCGCACAAAAGGCGGACTTTCGGTGCACGAGCTACTCTCAGCGATCGAAGCAGAAGACGGGGAACAGGGCCTCAGAGCCTTCTTCGAAGAGGTTTGCGCCGATAGGCCCGCTTTGCGCACCCGGCTGAAACAACGAAACCTGCTGCGCCTCCGCGATTTGCGGCTTGGCGAAAAGCGGAGCGCCCACTTCCCGGACGAAGCCTGAGCGCTCAAAGCTGTGCAAATACGTGATTGTCTTGCGTGGCGAAGTCCCGACAAGCGGTCATCAAAAAAGGCTTCAATTGACGATCGCCCCTTATTTTGGTAGACCGCGCCACACGCCGGCAGCTGCCAAACCGCATGACCTTGCGAGGCCTGGCCGATACATACACGCGCGGGCCTGGTCAGTGTCCGCAACAACGGACGCAAATGACAAAATTCTCCGATCTGAACTTGAACCCCAAGGTCCTCAAGGCAATTGAGGAAGCCGGGTATGAAACACCCACCCCCATCCAGGCCGGAGCCATTCCGCCCGCTTTGGAGGGACGCGATGTTCTGGGCATCGCACAAACCGGCACCGGGAAAACCGCTTCTTTCACCCTGCCGATGATTACAGCGCTGGCCCGTGGTCGCGCTCGCGCCCGGATGCCGCGCAGCCTGGTGCTCTGCCCCACGCGTGAATTGGCCGCCCAGGTGGCCGAGAACTTCGACACCTACACCAAACATCTGAAACTGACGAAAGCGCTGCTAATCGGCGGCGTCAGCTTCAAGGAACAGGACCAACTCATCGACAAGGGTGTCGATGTTCTTATCGCAACGCCCGGTCGTCTGCTCGACCATTTCGAACGCGGCAAGCTAATCCTCTCGGACGTTAAGGTAATGGTCGTGGATGAAGCCGACCGTATGCTTGACATGGGCTTTATCCCCGATATCGAGCGCATCTTCGGCCTCACGCCCTTTACCCGCCAGACCCTGTTCTTCTCGGCAACCATGGCGCCGGAGATTGAGCGGATCACCAATACATTCCTGTCGAACCCCGAGCGTATCGAGATTGCCCGCCAGGCGACCACGTCGGAAACCATCGAACAGGCCGTCGTGGAATTCAAAGCCTCCCGCAAGGATCGCGAAGGAAGCGAAAAGCGCAAAGTGCTACGCGCTCTGATCGATCAGGAAGGCGACAATCTGACCAATGCGATCATCTTCTGCAACCGCAAGACGGATGTGGATATCGTTGCCAAGTCGCTGAAGAAATACGGCTATGATGCAGCCCCCATACACGGGGATCTGGACCAGAGCCAGCGCACCAAAACTCTCGACGGGTTCCGCGACGGACAGTTGAGGATCCTCGTTGCCTCGGATGTGGCCGCACGCGGACTTGACGTGCCAAGCGTCAGCCATGTGTTTAACTATGACGTTCCCGGTCACGCGGAGGACTATGTTCACCGCATTGGCCGCACCGGCCGTGCCGGGCGCGAAGGCAAGGCGATCACAATCTGCGTTCCGCGCGACGAAAAGGCGCTGGATGCGGTTGAGAGCCTCGTTCAGAAAAAGATCGAACGGCTGGAAAACCCTGTGAAGAAGGCTCCGGCGCGCAAGGCGGCAGCCAAAGACGCCGAAGATGCAAATGAGGCCAAGCCCAAGCCAAGCCGAACCCGCTCACGCAGCAAATCGTCGGACAAAACTGCGGCTTCAGCACCACACCAGCCTCAGGAGCAGGAGGTGCAGTCCTCAGCCCCTAAGGAGGACACGCAGGCCGAGAAACCGACGAGCGGCAAAAGATCACGTGGCGGCCGTGGCGCAGGCAAGGACCGGCGTGACGATCGCAAGGTGGTCGTTGGAATGGGAGACCATATGCCCAGCTTTATCGCCTTGTCCTTTGACGAGCGCCGCGCCAGCTGAGCCAGCCTTGCAGGTCATCTTTGTTTCGGCCGTGCCCCTTAGGGTGCGGCCGTTTTCTTTTGCTCCGCTGCCAACTCTCCCCTGATGGTTGCTTTGCACCTGCAGCATGGCGGCAATGACGAATTTACCAGATGTCATCATCGCCCAATGCACCTAGATCACGGCTAACAATCACACACTCCTGAAACGACCGAGATTGATCAATGCCCGCTTCTGATATCCCCATGTTGACCGCCCAAGACATCCAAGCCATCGAACAGCGCGCCTATGCCATGCGCAGCGAAGCCATCGCACAAATCTTTCGCGGCGCAGGCGCAGCATTGGTAAAGGGTATGCGAAGGGTTGCAGGCCTTTTCCAGCGCCCCCGCCACGCCTGAGGCAAGCTTTCCCACCATCACTCACAAGAAAACGCCCCGGTCCATTTGGCCGGGGCGTTTTTGCTTCTACCATTTCGAACCCTTCAGCGCATACGGCTGATCACAACTGTTACTTCAGGCTTTTTGCCGATTTCGGTATTGGCGGTTTGACGTGCGACCCGGCGCAGTTCACCTTCCAGCTTGTCGTCATCGCGCAGGGTCTTGGCCCCGGCGCGCATCAGAAACTGGTTGAGATCCTCTTCGATTACCTCGGCCAGAGCCGCATCGGATGTGCCGGTTTCGGCAAGGCCTTTGATGTCGCACCAGGGTTCGCCCAGCGGTTCGTCCTCTTCATCCAGGATCACCGTAATCACCAGATGGCCATTCAGCGCCATGCGGATACGATCACGCACAATTCCGTCCAGCGCACCGATCTTGACCGTGCCATCCAGATAGACCCGGCCAGTCTCGATGTAGTCGACCACCTTGGGCTCATCCCGCGACAGATCCAGCATGGTCCCGTTCACAGCCACAGCGCTCGCGATACCGGCTTCTTCGGCGATGCGCGCATGCTGGCGCAAGTGGCGATGCTCGCCGTGCATCGGCACAAGGATTTTGGGCTTCACCAGAGCATGGAGCTGCTCAAGATCCGGCCGGTTGGCATGTCCTGAGACGTGATAAAGGCCTGAGCTGTCATCCACCACATCGACGCCGCGCTCCGAGAACTGGTTCATGATACGGATCACGCCCTTCTCGTTGCCAGGAATAGTTTTGGAGGAGAACAGGAAGAGATCTCCCGCCTTCAGCTCAAGACCGCGATACTTGCCGCGCGCCATCTGCGCAGTGGCAGCGCGCCGCTCCCCCTGGCTGCCTGTCGTAATCAGCATCAGGTTTTCCCGCGGTACATCCTGCGCTTCCTCGGGCTGGATGACTTTTGGGAAGTCGGTCAAAACTCCGGTCTCGACCGCCGCCTCGACCATACGCAGCATCGCTCGTCCCAGAAGCACGATTGAGCGCCCTGCCCGTTCACCCGCTTCGGCGAGAGTTTTCACCCGCGCAACGTTCGAAGCAAAGGTGGTCGCTGCGACCATGCCCTTCGCCTCACCGATCAGCCTCGTGATCTCAGGCGCCAATTCTGCCTCAGAGCGCCCCGGATGTGCCGAGAAGACATTGGTGGAATCGCAGACCATGGCCTGCACACCATCCTTGGCGATCTCTTTCCACATCTCGGGATCAAAGGGCTCGCCCACCAGAGGGTTCGGATCCAGCTTGAAATCACCGGTGTGCACCACGCGTCCGGCGGGCGTATCGATGATCAGCGCGCCGCTTTCGGGAATCGAATGAGACATGGGGGCGACACCGATCGTGAAGGGACCAAGCTTGGTCACTTCGGGCCAGGCCGAGACGGTTTGCACCATCTTGGGATCATGGCCGCGCTCTTCCATCTTGCGGCGGGCCAAATTCGCGGTAAAGGCACGCGCATAGACCGGCACCCGCAGATCGCCGTACAGATGCGACACCGCACCGATGTGGTCCTCGTGACCGTGGGTGATGAAGACCGCCTCCAGCTGGTCAACCCGCTCTTTCAGCCAGGCGATGTCCGGCATGATCAGATCCACGCCCGGGCTGGTCTCCATGTCCGGGAAGGCCACGCCCAGATCCACCAGGATCAGCCGCTCCTTGCCGGGCTTGCCGTAGCCATAGACATAAGCGTTCATGCCAATTTCACCTGCCCCGCCAAGGGGCAGATAGATCAATCTCTCAGTGCTCATTCGGAGTACCGTTATCCTTGTTATATTTATGGATGACCTGCAGCCCATGCATGGTGAGATCATCCTCATATGCGTCGAACAGATCAGCAGTTTGCTGGAACAAAGGCGCCAGCCCGCCTGTCGATATGATTTTCATGGGCACGCCGCGCTCTTCCTTGATGCGGGTGCAGATTTCACGCACGAGGCCGACATAACCCCAGAAGACGCCAGATTGCATACAGGCCACGGTATTGGTGCCGATGACCTTTTGCGGCTTGGAGATGTCCACGTGGGGCAAGGCCGCTGCTGCCTGATGTAGGGCTTCAAGGCTCAGATTCACCCCTGGTGCAATCACCCCGCCCACATAGGCGCCATCCTCAGCCACGACATCGAAAGTGGTCGCCGTGCCAAAATCCACCATGATCAGGTTGCCGCCATAGTGATCAAAACCCGCAACCGTGTTGACCAGTCGGTCCGGGCCGACAGCGGTGCCTTCGTCCACGCGCACCTCGACCGGCAACAGGCAGTCGGATTTGCCAACCACCAGGGGCCGGGTATTGAAGTATCGGTCCCCAAGAACCCGAAGGTTAAAAACCACCCGCGGCACAGTAGAAGAGATGATCATGTCGGTGATCTCCGCCTCAATCCCCTGCAGGCGCATCAGTGTGTTGAGCCATACAAAGTACTGATCCGCCGTGCGCCGCCAGTCCGTCGCCGTGCGCCAGGTGCCGATGAACTGCTCCCCATCCCAGATCGAGAAGACGGTATTGGTATTGCCACAATCAACAGCCAAAAGCATGGGGCGCGCCTTTCCTAGAAGTAGACATCCGCGGCGGGAATGGTGACGCGGCCTTTGGCGGTGTTTAGGACAAGGTTGCCCCGGGCGTCCACCGTTTCAAAGGTGCCTTCGGTGTCCGATGTTGCGGTCCGGGCGGTGATGACCTCCCCCAGCTTAGCCGCACGAGACAGCCAGGCGGTGCGGATCGGCTCGAACCCATATGTAACGAACTGCGCCTCATAGCGGGCATAGGCCTGGGCCAGCGCCTCTAGGAACTCCTCGGCAGACACCTGAATCCCGGTTTCAGAGAGCAGCGAGACCGGCCAAACGGCGCCCGGTTCCAGCCACTCTTTCATCGGGGTTTCCATCAGATTGACCCCAATCCCGATCGACAAATAGGTGACCCCGCTGCCCTGCCCGGTACTTTCGAGGAGGATACCCGCCAGCTTCCCCCCGTTCAGCAGCACGTCGTTTGGCCACTTCAAGGCAAGACCATCCCGGCGCCCGGTGACTGCAACGCAGGCATCATACAGCGCCAAAGATGCCACGAAGCTTCTCAAGGCAACCTGATCTGCAGCCCCATCGGGGCGGAACACAAGGGTTGCCGCAAAGTTGCCGCGAGGATCTTTCCAGTCTCGGCCTCGCCTTGCACGCCCCTTTGTCTGGCGCAAGGCCAGAATCCATTCCGGCCCCGTCAGATCACCAGCGATCCGAGCCGCCTCATCCAAAGTGCTGTCAACTTCGGGAAGAACGCGTTTTCCATATCCAGCAGGCCAGCTCATCGCCACTCTCGCTTATAAAAATGCGCAAAAGGCCCGGTCCTGCGACCGGGCCCTTTCAGCTTGTCTTTGGTATCGATCAATTGACAAGGGTTGCAGCCGCAGCCGCAGCCGCTCCGTCAATTCCGAACTGGTAGACCACACCGATCAGCATCAGCGCCGCAGAGGCCATCAGACCGACGGTCAGCACAGGCGATCCCTTGGCTTCTACCTCTTCTTCGGAGCCACCGAAGTACATGTAGAAGACGATCCGCAGGTAGTAGAAGGCACCGATAACAGACGCGATGGCCGACGCGATGACCAGCCCCATGAGCCCTGCTTCGACACCAGCCTGCCAGACGCCCAGCTTGGCAAAGAAGCCCAGCATCGGCGGAACACCGGCCAGCGAGAACATCAGGATCAGAACCGCCAGCGCCTTGCCCGGCTCGCGGGATGCAAACTGGTTCAGCGCGTTGATGTCCGTGACCGGCTTACCGTCCTTTTCCAGCATCAGGATGAAGGAGAAGGTTCCGACATTCATGGTGACATAGATCGCCAGATACACGAGCATCGCCGAAACGCCTACCTCGGTGCCCGCCGCCAGGCCGATCATCGCATAGCCCATGTGGGCAATGGACGAGAAAGCCATCAGGCGTTTGATGTCACGCTGACCGATGGCCGCAACGGCGCCCAGGAACATGGACAGCACCGACAGGACCACGATGACCTGCTGCCAGTCGACAATCGCGCCGCCAAAGGCGTCATGCAGCACACGTGCGAAAAGTCCCATCGCGGCAACCTTAGGCGCGGTCGCAAAGAAAGCCGTCACCGGTGTGGGGGAGCCTTCGTAGACATCAGGGGTCCACATGTGGAACGGCACGGCAGAAACCTTGAAGGCCATGCCAGAGATCAGGAACACGAGGCCAAAGAGCATGCCAAGCGACATTTCACCATGCTCGGCCACCTGAATGATACCGGTGAACTTGGTGGTTCCGGCGAAGCCATAGACCAACGAAGCACCGTAGAGCAGCAGACCAGAGGACAGCGCGCCAAGAACGAAGTACTTGAGGCCCGCTTCAGTCGATTTGATGCTATCGCGGCGCAGGGAGGCAACCACGTAAAGCGCCAGCGACTGCAGTTCGAGCCCCATGTACAGCGCCATCAGATCGCCGGCGGATACCATCACCATCATACCGACTGCGCTCAGCGCGATCAGGATGGGGTATTCGAAGGGCAGCATGCCGCGGCGGGACATGTATTCCTGTCCCATAATCATCACCGCAGCAGCGGCGACCAAGATCACCACCTTGGCAAAACGCGAAAAGCCATCATCGACGAACATGCCGCCAAAGGCTTCGTTGCTGCCACTGCCCGCTGTGGCGATCCAGACCGCCAGGGCAACCATCAGGCCGGAAGTGGCCCAGACAAGCGTCGTGGCCAGTTTGTCCTTGCTGGTGTAAACGGCCACCAGGAGCGCCACCATTGCGTAGAGCGCCAGAACAATCTCTGGCAGGACGATGGAGAGATCAGCTTGGATCATCTGCCTTGGCTCCCTTAGTGCGAAGCAATCTGGGTCGCCGACGAGGTGTCAGCGGCGGCCAGAGATTGGTTGAAGTTCGAAATCAGCGCCTCGGTCGACGGGCCTATGATATCGGTGACAAGCGACGGGTAGACGCCCAGAAGGATGGTCATCACCACCAGCGGCGCGAAGATGAACCGCTCGCGCGCATCCATGTCCTTGATGGTCTTGAGGCTCTCCTTAATCAGATCGCCAAAAACCACCCGCCGATAGAGCCAGAGGGCATAGCCCGCCGAGAAGATCACGCCGGTTGCAGCCACAGCCGCAACCCAGGTGTTCTTTTGGAAGGTGCCCATCAGGGTCAGGAATTCACCGACAAAGCCCGAAGTGCCCGGCAGGCCCACGTTGCCCATGGTAAAGAACATGAAGACCAGAGCATAGGCGGGCATGCGGATCACGAGGCCGCCATAGGCGTCGATGTCGCGGGTATGCATACGATCATAGATGACGCCGACGCACAGGAACAGCGCCGCCGAGATGAAGCCGTGGCTCAGCATCTGGAAGATGGCGCCGTCAATGCCCTGCTGGTTGGCTGCAAAGATCCCCATGGTCACAAAACCCATGTGCGCGACCGACGAATATGCGATCAACTTCTTCATGTCCTCCTGCACCATCGCCACCAGCGAGGTATAGACAACCGCAATGGCGGACATCCACAGGATCAGATCTGTCATCACATCCGCGCCCACCGGGAACATCGGCAAGGAAAAGCGCAGGAAGCCGTAGCCGCCCATCTTCAAGAGGATCGCCGCCAGCACGACCGAGCCTGCGGTCGGCGCCTGAACGTGCGCATCCGGCAGCCAGGTATGCACCGGCCACATGGGCATCTTCACCGCAAAGGAGGCAAAGAAGGCGAGGAACAACAGCGTCTGCATGCCGCCAACGATGTGGATGCCAAGAACATCAAAGCTTGCAGCCGAGAAGCTATGCGTCAGGAGGGTTTCGATGTCCGTGGTGCCCGCGTCCGCATACATGGCGACCATGGCGACCAGCATCAGAACCGAGCCGAAAAAGGTGTAGAGGAAGAACTTGAACGACGCGTAGATGCGCTCCTTGCCGCCCCAGATACCGATGATCAGGAACATCGGGATCAGGCCTGCCTCGAAGAACAGGTAGAACAGCACCAAATCCAGCGCCATGAAGACGCCCAGCATCAGGGTCTCAAGCAGCAGGAAGGCCACCATATACTCTTTGACGCGGGTGGTGACGTTCCAGCTGGCCAGAATGGTCAGCGGCATCACAAAAGTCGTCAGCATCACGAACAGCACCGAAATGCCGTCGACGCCCATCTTGTACTTCAGGCCAAAGATCCACTCGGCCTCTTCGACAAACTGAAAGCCGGTGTTTGCTGGATCAAAGTTCGCGTAGATCGACAGCGACGCCAAAAAGGTGATCGAGGTCGCCAGGAGCGCGATCCATTTGGCGTTGCGTTGTCCCGCTTCGTCATCCCCCCGGAGCAGCAGGGCCATCAGGCCCGCAGCAAACGCCGGGATAAAGGTGACAATAGAAAGGATGTTGTCCATCAGTGCGCTCCTCCGCCGATCGACATCCAGGTAACAAGGGCGGCAATGCCCAGCACCATCCAGAAGGCATAGGTAAAGATGAAGCCGGACTGGGCCCGGCCAGCGAGACGCGTGAAGAAGGGCACGATGCCCATTGCCACACCGTTCAGGAAACCATCAATCGTCTTGCCATCGCCCTTCTTCCAGAAGAAGCGGCCGATCGCAATCGCTGGTTTGACGAAGATCGCGTCATAAAGCTCGTCAAAGTACCACTTGTTCTTGAGGAACAGGTACAATGGGCGCTGGTTCTCTGCCAGGCGTGCCGGGAGCGAGGGGTTCCAGATGTAGAACCACAGCGCCATGATCAGGCCGCCCAGCATCGCGATGAAGGGAGAGAACTTGACCCACTTGTCAACGTTGTGAGCATCGTCAAGCACGGTGTTTTCCGGTGCGAAGTAAAGCGCGCCTTCTCCGGGCTTGCCGGTGAACACATAGTGATGTTCGCCCTTGGCGGCTTCGCCGTGATCATCCTTGGCCTCGCCGTGATCGTCGGCAGCGGCTTCGGCATAGGGAATGCCATAGAACTTGCCAACGGTGTCTGCATGGCCAAAGAAGCTCTTGTACCAAACCACGCCCGCGAAGACCGCCCCCAGCGCCAAAACACCCAGCGGGATCAGCATGACCATCGGGCTTTCATGCGCGTGGTCATGCGTATGTTTGTCGCCGCGCGGCTTGCCGTAGAAGGTCAGGAAGATCAGGCGCCACGAGTAAAACGAAGTCATCGCGGCGGCAATCACCAGGAGCCAGAAGCCGTACATGGAGCCGGCGGCATAGGCACTTTCGATAATCGCATCCTTGGAGAAGAACCCTGCAAAGCCAATGTAGGTCAGCGGAATACCAACGCCGGTGATGGCCAGCGTGCCGATCATCATCGCCGCAAAGGTATAGGGGATTTTTTTGCGCAGACCACCGTAGTTCATCATGTCCTGCTCGTGATGCATCGCATGGATCACCGAGCCGGCACCAAGGAACAGCATCGCCTTGAAGAAGGCGTGGGTGAACAGGTGGAACATCGCCGCCGAATACATGCCGACACCAGCAGCCACGAACATGTAGCCAAGCTGGGAACAGGTGGAATAAGCAATGACGCGCTTGATGTCCGTCTGTACAAGGCCCACGGTCGCAGCGAAGAAGGCGGTCGTCGCACCAAGCACGGTGACGAAGGTGGTTGCCTCGGGTGCGAATTCCATCAGCGGCGACATCCGGCACACGAGGAACACACCGGCGGTCACCATTGTTGCGGCGTGGATCAGGGCCGACACCGGCGTCGGGCCTTCCATCGCGTCAGGCAGCCAGGTGTGCAGGATCAGCTGCGCCGATTTGCCCATGGCGCCGATGAACAGAAGCACTGCAATCAGGTTGGCCGCATTCCACTCACCCCAAAGGAACGCAACCTCGGTCTCTGCGATCTCGGGCATCGCCGCGAAGATGTCGTTGAAGTTGATACTGTCGGTCAGCAGGAACAGGCCAAAGATACCCAGCGCAAAACCGAAGTCACCTACACGGTTGACGATAAAGGCCTTCATCGCCGCCGCGTTGGCCGAGGGCTTGCGGTAGTAAAAGCCGATCAGGAGGTAAGAGGCGACGCCCACGCCCTCCCAGCCAAAGAACATCTGAACCAGGTTGTCCGCCGTTACCAGCATCAGCATCGCGAAGGTAAAGAAAGAAAGGTAAGCAAAGAAGCGCGGCTTGTAGCTCTCGCCGTCCTTCCACTGCGGATCATGCGCCATGTATCCAAAGGAATAGAGATGCACCAGGCTGGAGACCGTGGTCACAACGATCAACATAATCGCGGTCAGCCGGTCGAGCCGGATCCCCCAGGACGTGGAGAGCGATCCGCTTTCGATCCAGCGCAGGATTTCGATGTTCTGAGTGGTGCCGTCAAAGGTCAAGAAGACGATCCACGACAGAGCGGCAGAGAGGAAGAGCAGGCCGGTGGCCGTGATCATCGCCGCCTTTTCGCCAATGAACTTCCAGCCAAAGCCGCAGATCACCGCCCCGACCAAGGGGGCAAAGAGAAGGATGGTTTCCATGACGCTTTAGCCCTTCATCACGTTGATGTCTTCGACGGCGATGGTGCCGCGGTTGCGGAAGAAGCAAACCAGGATCGCAAGGCCGATGGCGGCCTCGGCGGCGGCCACGGTCAGAACGAACAAGGTAAAGACCTGCCCCACCAGATCGCCAAGGAAGCTGGAGAAGGCCACAAGGTTGATGTTCACCGCCAAGAGCATCAACTCGATGCTCATCAAGAGGATGATCACGTTCTTGCGGTTCAGGAACAGGCCAAAAATGCCAATGACGAACAGCGTCGCCGCAACGGTGAGATAGTGTTCAAGTCCGATCATCGCCTTACAGCCCCTGCCCCGGTTTCACGTCCTTGAGTTCCATCGCCTTGGCCGGGTCGCGCATCATCTGGGCGACAACGTCCTGACGTTTGACATCCTTGCGGTGGCGCAGGGTCAGTACAATGGCGCCAATCATGGCCACCAGAAGGATCAGACCTGCCAGCTGGAACAAAAGGAAATATTGATCATAGATGATGAGGCCAAGCGCCTCGGTGTTATGACGGTCGGCCGGGACCGGCTGCGCGATCAGTTCCGAGGCCAGAGGTGCGCTTTCCCAGGCGCCGTAGGCCATGACGAACTGCATCAGGATCACAACTCCGATGAGCAGCGCCACCGGCATGTAACGGGCCATCTCGGCCTTCAGCTCGGCAAAGTCCACATCCAGCATCATCACCACAAAGAGGAACAGAACCGCGACCGCCCCCACGTAGACGATGACCAGCAGCATGGCGACGAATTCCGCCCCCAGAAGCACGAACAGCCCAGCCGAGGAAATAAAGGCCAGGATCAGCCACAGCACCGAATGCACCGGCTGGCGGCTGATCACAGTGAACAGCCCGCCGGTGATGGCGCTTATGGCGAAGAGGTAGAAGGCAAAAACGCTCATGTCTCATCGTCCCTTTTGTCGTCCATGACCTCCTGCGCCAGCTCCAGCGCGCGGGTCATGGCCGGAATGCCGGCAAAGACCGACATCTGTCCGATCGTTTCAACGATCTCTTGTTTCTTCGCGCCCGCCTCGATGGCGTGGCGCACGGTCTGGCGCAGGGCGGTGTCCGCCTGTGCGCCTTGCATGGTCAGCCCCGCCAGCGTCAGCAGCAGGCGGGTCTTGGCATCCAGACCGTCCTTGTTGACGGTCTTGCCGAACATCAGTTCCATGGCCTCCTTGGGCATGGTCGGCCACAGCGCCTCGAAACCCTTCATGGCCTCGGCAGGCGAGAAATGCTCAAGCGCTGGATTGAACGCTTTGGCCATTTCATGGGCCTGGGCCATCATGGCCTCAAAGGGATTCTTTGGCGTCTCTGTCATGGTCCTATCACCGGTAAGGTGCGTCGATTTCCAGATTGCGGGCGATCTCGGCCTCCCAGCGCTCCCCGTTGGAAAGCAGCTTTTCCTTGTCGTAGAACAGCTCTTCACGGGTTTCGGTGGCGAATTCGAAGTTCGGCCCCTCCACGATGGCATCCACCGGACAGGCTTCCTGGCAGAAACCGCAGTAGATACATTTGGTCATGTCGATGTCATAGCGGGTGGTGCGGCGGGAGCCGTCCTCGCGCGGTTCGGCATCAATCGTGATCGCCTGCGCAGGGCACACCGCCTCGCAGAGTTTGCAGGCGATGCAGCGCTCTTCACCGTTGGGATACCGGCGCAGGGCGTGCTCACCGCGGAAACGCGGGCTCAGCGGACCCTTTTCATGCGGGTAATTCACGGTAGCCTTGGGGGCGAAGAAGTATTTCAGCCCCAGTTTGAAACCGACCCAAAAATCCTGCAGCAGGAAATACTTTGCAGCACGGGTGTAATCGATCTGCGTCATGATCAGCCCCCAGTTGTCCAGCGGGCAAATGCCCCCCAGAACCAGTCGAATTTTGCAGCAAAGGCGACGAAGACCACCCAGACCAAGCTGAAGGGCAGGAAGACCTTCCAGCCAAGGCGCATCAGCTGGTCATAGCGATAACGCGGGGTGATCGCCTTCACCATTGCGAAGAGGAAGAAGAAGAAGGCCATCTTGGCGACCATCCACAGCGGGCTGTCCGGCAGGAACGGTACGGGCGACAGCCAACCACCGAAGAAGAGCAGCGTGGTCAGGGCGCACATCAGGAAGATGGCGATGTATTCCCCAGCCATGAACAAAAGGAACGGCGTGGACGAGTATTCAACCTGATAGCCGGCAACCAGTTCCGATTCCGCTTCGGGAAGGTCAAACGGCGGGCGGTTGGTTTCCGCAAGCGCCGAGATGAAGAACAGGAAGACCATCGGGAAGTGCGGCAGCCAATACCAGTTGAAGAGGCCCGCATCACCGTCCTGCGCACGCACAATGTCGCCGAAGTTCATCGAGCCGGTGGAGAGGATCACACCGATAATGATCAGGCCGATCGACACCTCGTAGGAGATCATCTGCGCCGCAGACCGCAGGCTGCCCAAGAAGGGATACTTCGAGTTCGACGCCCAGCCACCCATGATAACGCCGTAGACCTCAAGGCTCGACACGGCAAAGACATAGAGGATCGCAACGTTAATGTCCGACAGGACCCAGCCATCGTTGAACGGGATCACCGCCCAGGCGATCATTGCGAGAACAAACGAGGTCAGTGGTGCCAGGATAAACACCGTGCGGTCAGAACCTGCAGGGATTACGACCTCTTTGACCACGTATTTGAGCGCGTCGGCCACGGTTTGCAGCAGGCCAAAGACCCCCACCACGTTGGGGCCCCGGCGCATCTGCACCGCTGCCCAGATCTTGCGGTCCCCGTAGACGAGGAACAGAAGCGAAATCATGACAAAGGCAACAACTGCAAGCACTTGCGCCAGTATCAGAACGGCGATGCCGCCTGGGGTGTTAAAGAAGTCAGCCATAGGTCCTCACACCGTGGGTATTCCGTTTGCCTTGCAATCCGCCACCACGACTTCGGCGTCGATGGTGCGCAGACCGCGCGGGAGGGCAGGCGAGATGGTGTAGACAGCATCTGCCGTCTGATTGCCACCCTCTTGTTTCATTTTTGTGCGCACGTGGCGCGCAAACCCGTAACCCCGGATCAGCGCATATTGCGCGGCCGCACATTCGGCGTAGTTATCCAGGTCCGCCTGTGAACGGGCACCGGACATTGCAACGTTGAACTGCACCAGATCGCCACCCAGCAGGCTGGTCTTTACCCCTTTATACTGGGGCGAAGTCTCACCAGTGCCGGGCGCCTGCGCACAGGCCCCCAGCATCAGGGACGATATGAGTGCAGCGCGGCTCACTCGGCCGCGATCTTGTCGGTTTTGCGGGCTTTCGCATTGGCAGACAGCTCTGCCATCAGCTGCGACGCGCGCGCGATCGGGTTGGTCAGGTAGAAGTCCTTTACCGCAGGCAGGAAGTCCGCCTTGCCCAGCGGTTCGCTATCGAGTGCCACGACCTCATTTTGTGCAACCTGGTCAACTTTGGCGAGGTGCGGCGCCTCGGCAACCAGCGCTTGGCGCAGCTGCGCCAGCGAATCATAAGGAAGCTTAGCGTCCACTTCGGCACTCAGCGCGCGCAGGATGGCCCAGTTTTCCTTGGCTTCACCCGGTGCGAAACCGGCGCGCATGGCCAGCTGAGGGCGTCCCTCGGTGTTTACGAAAAGACCATTTTCCTCGGTATATGCGGCGCCCGGCAGGATCACGTCTGCGCGGTGGGCCCCGCGATCACCGTGGCTGCCCTGATAGATAACGAATGCACCCGGCTCGATCTCCACCTCGTCGGCGCCGAGGTTGTAGATCACCTCTGCCCCATCGATAGCTGCGGCCATGCCCCCTTCGGTGACTGCGCCGATGTCCATGGCGCCCACGCGGGCCGCTGCGGTGTGCAGGACCAGAACCTTGGCGCCCGATTTCGCCGCAAGCTCCTGAACCTTGGCCATAACAGCCAGACCATCCGCCTCACGCAGTGCGCCCTGGCCAACGATGATCACAGGGGCTTTGTCTGCAATGTCATGAGCGTTCTTCACGGCCGCATCCAAAGCCGCGCGGTCCGTACCGATGTGCTCGTAATCGTAGGTCAGGTCGACAGCCGCGCCGATCAGGCCAATGTTGGCGCCATTGATCCAAGCTTTGCGAATGCGGGCATTCAGCACCGGCGCCTCGTCACGCGGGTTCGTGCCCACGAGCAGGATCGCCCCGGCCGCATCAATGTCCTCGATTGCGGCGGTGCCCACATAGGCAGAGCGGTTGGCAATGGCGAGGCGGGCATTGTCCGTGCGGCATTCCACGGCGCCGCCCTGCCCCTCGATCAACTGTTTCAGAGCAAAGGCCGCTTCAACCGGCACCAGGTCGCCGACCAGCCCGGCAACCTTCTTGCCCTTCATTGCGCCTGCGGCTGCCGCCAAGGCCTCAGGCCAGGTGGCAGGCTTCAGTTTACCGTCGACTCGCACATAGGGGCGGTCCAGACGCTGGCGGCGCAGACCGTCCCATACGAAACGGGTCTTGTCCGAGATCCACTCTTCATTCACGCCGTCATGGTTGCGCGGCAGGATGCGCATCACTTCGCGGCCCTTGGTGTCCACCCGGATGTTGGAACCAAGCGCGTCCATCACGTCGATGGTTTCAGTCTTGGTCAGCTCCCACGGGCGCGCGGTAAAGGCATAGGGCTTGGAGGTCAGCGCCCCCACCGGGCAAAGATCAATGATGTTGCCCTGCAGGTTCGAATCCAGCGTCTCATTCAAGTAGCTGGTGATCTCTGCGTCTTCACCGCGGCCGGTCTGACCCATCTGGGTGATCCCTGCCACCTCGGTGGTGAAGCGTACGCAGCGGGTACAGCTGATACAGCGGGTCATTGCGGTGCCAACAAGCGGGCCAAGATCCAGATCGTCCACGGCACGCTTGGCTTCGCGGAATCGGCTGAAATCAACGCCATAGGCCATGGCCTGATCCTGCAGATCGCACTCACCGCCCTGGTCACAGATCGGGCAATCCAGCGGGTGGTTGATCAGGAGGAACTCCATCACGCCCTCGCGGGCCTTTTTCACCATGGGCGAGTTGGTCTTGACCACCGGTGCCTGACCTTCAGGCCCAGGGCGCAGATCGCGCACCTGCATCGCGCAGGACGCCGCCGGTTTCGGCGGGCCGCCAACCACTTCGACCAGGCACATGCGGCAGTTGCCGGCGATGGACAGGCGCTCGTGATAGCAGAAACGCGGGATTTCCACGCCAGCCACTTCACAGGCCTGGATCAGGGTCATGGCCCCATCCACCTCGATCTCGGTTCCGTCAATGTTGATCTTGCGGAGGTCAGACATGGTCTATTTCGCCCTCAGTAAAACGCCGATCGCGCTGTTTTTCTTGATTTCCGCGCGACCGAACGCACAGAATGTTTCCGGTTTGTCGTATGAGACGCCGCTGCTTGCAAAAAGCGCCTCTCCCTTTGCCCGCATCCGGGCCTTTTCCGTGCCCGAGCCGATGTAGGCGCGGATCTCGCTGTCCGAATAGCCAAGCTCATTGGCGCGCGTGCGCAGGCGGCGCAGCTCACCGACGCCCTTCCAGAACCGAGCGGTTAGGCTGTCGCAGTGATCACTAACCTCTTTGGCGACCGCAACAGCGAACAACGGCTCTTCGATTTCCGCAACACTACGCAGAGGCGGTTTTGCAAAGGCGGCCACGGGGGCAACCGCAAGCGCGGCGGCGGACATCAGACACATTACGACACGTTTCATGGCAGTTTCCTTCCGATGGAAAGGCCAATCAGACGCGCGGGATTGCCCGCTATTCAATAACGTCAAGCCACACACGGCGCCGGGATATGCCACAGCATTGCTCACGATTGACACGTCCCGTGGAAGATGGCGGTATCCCCGTCCAGTCGCAGCTCTGCCTCGGGATCGTAGGGGTCCACGTCCCAAACGATTTGTGAGGTTCCATAACCGGCGTCTGTAAGGCAATAGGTTACGCCCGCGTGATGAGCTGCCAGGCGAGCACCTTCATAGGACTGGGACGCCTTGGCGACCTCAACCCGGAAGGCCGCGAGTGATACTTTCTTGTCCACCGCTTTGGCTTTGGTTTTGAAGGCAACCCCATCATACAAGGTACGGTCCTTAAAAGAGCTGCCGCAGCCGCCAAGAAGTGCTCCGGAAAGCGCCAAGACAGAAATGGTTTTCAGCGAAATACTCATCGCGCGTCCCCCACCCATGAATGAACCGGTTTATGCACCTTTTGCTTCTCGAATACGGCAATAGAATCATGCACGTGAATGCCGCCCAGTTCGGCGCTCAGATCCGGATATTTGGGTTCACCACGGTGGTACCAGTGGTGCAGATCATCCGTCAGCTCGCGAACAAAGGCAAAGAAGTTGCTGTTTCGGGTAAGGCCGCCGCCAAACCGGCGCAGGTAGGCTGTATGCAGGTCCTCGACCATGTAGATCCCACCTTCCGCAAGCTTGGGAAACAGGTGTTCAAAGGTTTTTCGCACATGGGGCATCTGATGGCTCCCATCATCAAGCACCACATCCACACCGCCCATTTCGGCCACCACACTGTCCAGAAAATCGGGATCATCCTGGCTTCCGATACGTACTCGTCCCGCCTGACCGTCCAGTTCGGCACAGCTCTCGCGGATGTCGATGCCGAAGATGACGGCATCCTCGCCCAGATATTTGCGCCAGACCTGCAGACTTCCACCCTTGTTGACGCCAACCTCCAGAAACCGAACCGCGCTGCCCCGAAAACGGCTGAAGTAACGATCATAGAGCGGCAGATAGTGATGCCATTTGTGCACCGTCGGCCCCGGATTGGTCGCATAGATTTCGACGAGATCACCATCGAAGCCGTACTTGTGGCGGATATCCTCTACGATGTCCCCGCCGTCTTCGAACCGGAACCGTTTCATGACGTGCCCTCCCGCATGGACGCAGCCAAGCAGCGGGCACAAGAGGCTCGGCCTTGTCTGTCTGCGATATTAGGGGAATAGGTCATTGAGATGGTTCTTCGCCTGACGGTTTTTGTTACTCAGCCGCCATCGCGCCCATACGGCCCGATTTCTGCGCCTTGATGCGGTCTTCGATCTCTTCGCGGAAGTTGCGGATCAGGCCTTGGATCGGCCAAGCCGCCGCATCACCAAGGGCACAGATGGTGTGGCCTTCGACCTGTTTGGTCACATCCCACAGCATGTCGATCTCTTCCAGCTCGGCCTCGCCTTTCACCAAACGATCCATGACACGCATCATCCAGCCGGTGCCTTCGCGGCAGGGGGTGCACTGGCCGCAGCTTTCGTGTTTGTAGAACTTGGACAGACGCCAGATCGCCTTGATGATGTCGGTCTGCTTGTCCATGACGATCACCGCCGCCGTGCCAAGGCCCGAGCCCAGCTCGCCGCGCAGGTAGTCGAAATCCATGATCGCATCGCGCATGTTTTCACCGCGCACACAGGGCACCGAAGATCCGCCGGGGATCACCGCCAGGAGGTTGTCCCAGCCGCCGCGAATGCCACCGCAGTGCTTTTCGATCAGTTCCTCGAAAGAGATCGACATCGCCTCTTCGACGACGCAGGGGTTGTTCACATGGCCGGAGATCGCGAACAGCTTGGTGCCCGCGTTGTTGGGACGACCAAAGCCTGCGAACCACTCTGCGCCGCGGCGCAGGATGGTGGGCACAACGGCGATGGATTCAACGTTGTTCACCGTGGTCGGGCAGCCATAAAGACCCGCACCCGCCGGGAACGGCGGCTTCATGCGGGGCATGCCCTTCTTGCCCTCAAGGCTCTCGATCAGCGCGGTTTCTTCACCACAGATATAGGCGCCGGCACCGTGGTGCAGGAAGACGTCAAAGTCCCAACCGGAACCAGCTGCGTTCTTGCCCAGAAGGCCCTTGTCATAGCACTCGTCGATGGCCGCCTGCAGGGCCTCGCGCTCGCGGATGTATTCGCCGCGCAGGTAGATGTAGCAGGTGTGTGCATTCATCGCGAAGGAGGCGATCAGCGCGCCTTCGATCAGCGTGTGCGGATCGTGACGCATGATTTCGCGGTCTTTACAGGTGCCGGGCTCGGATTCATCCGCATTGATCACCAGATAGGCCGGGCGACCGTCGCTTTCCTTGGGCATGAAGGACCATTTCAGACCGGTGGGAAAGCCCGCACCGCCCCGGCCACGCAGACCGGAGTCCTTCATGGTCTGGATGATCCAGTCCCGCCCCTTTTCGATCAGACCGGCGGTGCCATCCCAGTGGCCGCGCGCCTGAGCGCCTTTGAGCGTCCGCTCATGCATCCCGTACAGGTTGGTAAAGATCCGGTCCTGGTCCTTCAGCATGTCTGCCTACCTTTGGTTGTCCTGGCGCATGCGCCAGAGTTGAACGATGTTGACCCCTGCATAGATCATCCCCGCCAGTGCGAGGAAATCGAACAGAAGAGCATAGCGGCCCGGCAATCCGATCGCCGGACCAATGAACAGGGTCAAAGCAAGCCAGGCCAGCATGGTTCCGGCAATCACAAGGGAGATATGGCGTCCCTTGGCGGCAATCGCTTTGTCCTTATCCGTGCTCATTGGGTCCCAATGTCTGATCCCCCGCCCCGGTGATCATGGGGCGGAAGACGGGTTAATCTTCGTAGCGGCCGTCGTCTTTGGCCTTCTTGGCGAATTCGGTCTCTTCCCCGGAGGCCAACTGCGCCGCCTGGACGATCCAGCCGTCGCGTTCGATGCGGCCCTTGAACTTCAGGCGGCTGTCGACCCATGCGACTTCGGCCTCGGTCCATTTGGCGATCTGGTCAAAGTGGAAGAAGCCCAGCTCGTTCAGGGTCTGCTCGAGCTTGGGGCCAACGCCTTTCAAGAGCTTCAGATCATCCGGCTTGCCACCGCGCGCCTCTGTCAGCGTCTCGGGTGCGGCCTCTTCCGTTGCCTTGGCGGCTGCCCCTTCGGGCGAAGCAGGTTCAGGCGCGGCGACCTTTTTGACCGGAGCCTTTTTCGGCGCAGGTTTCGCCTCCGCCGCTTGTTTGGCGGCTGGTTTCGCAGCCTCGGGCGCCTTTGGCGGCTGGCCTTCGGCGGCGCGGCCTGCAACCACACCGTCCTTGCCAATCCAAGGTGTCAGGATCGGAACCTCATCGCCCTGAATGCGCTTGACGCTGTCGCCCAGATCCACCGCCAGCTGCACCGACGCGTTATACTGCGTCTTGCCGCTGTCGTATTCGGTGAGCGAGGTCAGGCCCGATTTCGGCTCAGCCGCGTAGCGACCATTCTGCGGACCCGGCACAACCGGTTTGCCTGCCGCCAGATCATCCAGGATCTTGGTGAAGCTTTCGGTGGTCAGGTCTTCGAAATAGTCCTTGCCGATCTGCGCCATAGGCGCGTTCGTGCAGGAGCCGAGGCATTCCACCTCTTCCCAGGTGAACTTGCCATCCGCCGACAGGGTAAAGGGCTTGGGCGCGATCTTTTCCTTGCAGACCGCGATCAGGTCCTCGGCGCCGCAGATCATGCAGGAGGTGGTCCCACAGATCTGCACATGCGCGACCGAGCCCGTGGGCTGCAGCTGGAACATAAAGTAGAAGGAGGCAACCTCGAGCACGCGGATATAGGCCATGCCCAGCATGTCCGCGATATATTCGATCGCGGGCTTGCTGACCCAGCCTTCCTGTTCCTGTGCGCGCCACAAAAGCGGGATCACGGCAGAGGCCTGACGCCCCTCGGGGTATTTGGTCACTTGCGCTTCGGCCCATTTCTGGTTGTCGGGCGTGAAGGCAAAGCTTTCGGGTTGTTCGGAATGCAGACGACGGAGCATTAGCGGTCAATCTCTCCAAATACGACGTCCATGGTGCCGATAATGGCAGCCACGTCGGCAAGTTGGTGACCCTTGGCCACATGGTCCATGGCTTGCAGGTGCAGATAGCCCGGCGCGCGCAGCTTGGCGCGGTAGGGTTTGTTGCTCCCGTCCGCCACAAGGTAGACGCCGAATTCGCCCTTGGGCGCCTCGACGGCGGCATAGACTTCGCCTTCGGGCACGTGGAAACCCTCGGTGTAAAGCTTGAAGTGGTGGATCAGGCTTTCCATCGAGGTTTTCATGTCGCCCCGTTTCGGCGGAGTCAGCTTGCCACGGGCCAGCACGTCGCCGGTGGCTTCGCGCAGCTTGTGGATAGCCTGACGGATGATCGACAGCGACTGGCGCATCTCTTCCATGCGGACGAGGTAGCGGTCATAGCAGTCGCCGTTCTTGCCGACCGGGATCTGGAAGTCGAATTCGTCATAGCACTCATAGGGCTGCGCGCGACGCAGATCCCAGGCGAGGCCCGATCCGCGCACCATCACGCCGGAGAATCCGTAGTCCTGAATTTCCTGCTCGCTCACCACGCCAATGTCGCAGTTACGCTGCTTGAAGATGCGGTTTTCCGTGAGCAACCCGTCGATATCCTCAAGGACCTTGGGGAATTCGATTGCCCATTCCTCAATATCGTCGATCAGCTCGTCGGGCAGATCCTGATGCACGCCGCCGGGGCGGAAGTAGGCCGCGTGAAGGCGGGCACCACAGGCGCGCTCGTAGAAGATCATCAGCTTCTCGCGCTCTTCAAAGCCCCACAGCGGCGGGGTCAGCGCGCCAACGTCCATCGCCTGCGTGGTGACGTTCAAGAGGTGGTTCAGAATACGGCCGATTTCCGAGTACAGAACCCGGATCAGCGAGGCCCGGCGGGGCACTTCAACACCGCAAAGCTTTTCAATCGCGAGACACCATGCATGTTCCTGGTTCATCGGCGCCACATAGTCGAGGCGGTCGAAATAGGGCAGGTTCTGCAGGTAGGTGCGGCTTTCCATCAGCTTTTCGGTGCCGCGATGCAGGAGGCCGATGTGCGGATCGCAGCGCTCGACGATCTCACCGTCGAGTTCGAGCACCAGACGCAGCACGCCGTGCGCCGCAGGGTGCTGCGGGCCGAAGTTGATGTTGAAGTTGCGGATCTTCTGCTCGCCCGTCAGGGCGTCATCGAAACCTTTGGAGCCGTCCATCATTTCGCCCCCTCTTTTTCATCGCCGGGCAGGATGTATTCGGCACCCTCCCACGGGGACATGAAGTCAAACTGGCGGTATTCCTGCACCAGGCTTACCGGTTCATAGACCACGCGCTTTTGCGCCTCGTCATAACGCACCTCGGTATAGCCGGTGGTCGGGAAGTCCTTGCGCAGCGGGTGGCCGCGGAAACCATAGTCGGTCAGGATGCGGCGCAGGTCCGGGTGGCCGGTGAAGAGGATCCCGAACATGTCGAAGACCTCACGCTCGAACCAGTTGGCCGAGGGGTGCACATCGACAATCGAGGGTACCATTTCATCCTCGCGCACAGACACCCGCAGGCGGATGCGCTGGTTCTGGTACATCGACAGGAAGTGGTAGACCACGTCGAACCGCTTGGCCCGCTCGGGGTAGTCGACTGCCGTGATGTCCACGAGGGTGGAAAACTTGCAGGTCGCATCAGTGCGCAGAAACTCGACCAGGCCCGCGATATTGGCGGGCGCCACGTCGACGTTCAACTCATCATGGGTCACATCCCATGCGATGACGCAATCCGGACGCTTGGCCGCGATCTGGGATCCGAGTTCGTTCAGTGCTTCAGTCATCATCAAATCTCCAACCAAAGCCGATCAGCGGACCAGGGTGCCGGTGCGGCGGATCTTGCGTTGCAGCTGCATCAGACCGTAAAGCAGCGCCTCTGCCGTCGGCGGGCAGCCCGGCACATAGACATCCACCGGAACGATACGGTCACAGCCGCGCACAACCGAATAGCTGTAGTGGTAGTAGCCACCGCCATTGGCGCAGGAGCCCATTGAGATCACGTAACGCGGCTCGGGCATCTGATCGTAGACCTTGCGCAACGCGGGCGCCATCTTGTTGGTGAGCGTTCCGGCCACAATCATCACGTCCGACTGGCGCGGAGAGGCGCGCGGCGCGATGCCAAAGCGTTCGGCGTCATAGCGGGGCATCGAGGTGTGCATCATCTCAACCGCGCAGCACGCCAGACCAAAGGTCATCCAGTGCAGCGAGCCGGTGCGCGCCCAATTGATGATATCCTCAGCCGAGGTCAGCAGGAAACCTTTGTCCTGCAGCTCGGCATTCAGGGCCTGGGTGACGACTTCCTTGTCGACACCAGCGGTGTTGGCTCCGGTCATCACTCCCATTCCAGGGCCCCCTTCTTCCATTCATAGGCAAAGCCGGCGGTCAGCACGCCCAGGAACACCATCATTGACCAGAAGGCCGTATCGCTCAGATCCGCAAAGCCCACGGCCCACGGGAACAGGAAGGCGATTTCCAGATCGAAAATGATGAACAGAATCGACACCAGGTAAAATCGCACGTCGAATTTCATACGGGCGTCGTCGAACGCGTTGAAACCACATTCGTAAGCACTTACTTTTTCCGGGTCGGGATTGCGCACGGCGAGCACAACGGCCGCCAGAATAAGGACAATTCCAAGGCCGATGGCGACGGCCAGAAACACCAGGATCGGGAGGTATTCCCGCAACATCTCTTCCACGAGTGGCTCCTTTCCGCGCGCGCGGGTTCTCGCGCGCCGTCAATTGGCGTGTTGACTTGGGCCGTGTCTACTCCCCTGCCCCCCCACCGTCAACACAGGCATTTGGTTTGGATTACCCTTACTTTAACAGCGCGACCCGATGACATCATTTAGCCCAAATAACACCCGCATCCACCCAACATCACATGCGAATTTATCTATGTTTATCAAACGGCAAGCGCGCCCAGATTTGGGGCGCGCCTGATAGAAACAGTCAGAATTTTTGGTCTATCGACAAACCTTCGCAAAACCCCTTGGAAAGCCCCTATCTGATGGCCTCTGGGGCGGTCGGCAGGGCGCCGACTACCGCTGCCAGCTGGGCTTGCGCTTTTCGAAGAACGCCGCAATCCCCTCGGGGGCTTCGGCGCCCTCCCAGCGGTCTACCAGCGCTTTGATGGTATGATCGATAGTGGACTCATCCAGGCGCGGCCCCAGATCCCGAGTCAGTTTCTTGGCGGCAGCAACAGCCCCCGGCGCGCAGGCCATGTAAGGAAGCACTTCCGCTTCCACCGCTTCGGCCAATTGATCCGACGGAACGATTCTCGCCAGAAGGCCGAGGTCGACCGCTTCGGCCGCACCAAAAAGCCGCGCCGACATGAAAACCCGGCGTGCGCGTGCTTCGCCCATGCGGGCAATGACATAGGGACCGATTGTGGCCGGGATCAGCCCCAGTTTGGTCTCGGTCAGGCCCATCTTTAGGCTATCGACACCAACCGCCACATCGCAGACCGAGGCCATACCAACGCCGCCGCCAAAGGCATTGCCCTGGATCGCCCCGATCAGGGGCTTTGGCAGCGTATTGAGCAGCATCAGCACGTCGGCCAGAACCCGCGCCTCTTTTGCACGGGTCGCGGCATCCGCCGTCATTTGCGCCTGCATCCAGCCAAGGTCCCCGCCCGCGCAGAAACTCTTGCCCGATCCCGTCAGAACCACCACACGCACGCTTTCATCTTCGCCAAGATCCTGCGCCGCCTGTTTCAGCTCCAAGAGCATTTCGCCGGACATGGCGTTGTGTTTGTCCGGGCGGTTGAGGGTGAGTGTGGCAACCCCGCGCTCGTCCGTTTCCAGCTTGATCGTGTTGAACATGGTCTTGCTCTCTTTCTTCTTCCCGTCACGCCGCAACGCCACGCATGGCGCGGGCAAGTTCGGCAGCCTCATCCAGAACCCGTGCATCGAGCCCCGTGTCATATCCAAGCGCCGTCAGATGCGCATGCACCGTCTCGGTTGCCACATTCCCAGCCGCGCCCGGCGCATAGGGGCAGCCGCCAAGCCCGCCTACGGCGGCATCGAAGACCCGCACGCCCTGCGCGAGCGAAGCATCGATGTTGGCGATCGCCCTCCCCGCGGTGTCATGATAATGCCCAGCCAGTTTCTCGATCGGTACGCGGGCCTTCACCGCTTCCAGCATTTTCGTGATCGTCTCCGGCGTGCCCTGCCCGATGGTATCCCCCAGAGAGATCTCATAGCAGCCAAGTTCAAACAGCCGCTCTGCCACTTCTGCCACCTTTTCCGGCGGGGTAGCGCCATCGTAGGGGCAATCGGTCACGCAAGAGACATAACCCCGTACGGGCAGGTCGATCTTCTTCGCCGCCTCCAGGATGGGCAGGAAACGCTCAATGCTTTCGGCAATTGTCGCGTTGATATTGGCCTTGGAGAACCCTTCGGAGGCCGCCGCAAAAACCGCGATTTCATCCGCCTTTGCCGCGACCGCATCCTCGTAGCCGCGCATATTTGGGGTCAGTGCGGCATAAGAAACGCCGGGAGCACGTTTGATACCGGCCAGAACCTCACCACTGCCCGCCATCTGCGGCACCCATTTGGGCGAGACAAAGCTCGCCACCTCGATCCGCCGGAAGCCAGCGCGCGACAGGCAATCCACCAGCGCGATCTTTTCCGCCACCGGAATGGCCCGCTTTTCATTCTGCAGCCCGTCGCGCGGACCCATCTCGAAAATCTCAACGCGTTGCGTCATGGCGTGCCCTCCCTTGGCGATCCGGCCTTCGTTGCTTGCCCTGGCGACAGCCTGCCGCCAGCGCATCTGCTTTTCTACTGAAGATCAGTCTTCCGCTGCGTCCAGACGCACCAGCGCGGCGCCCGCCTCGACCTGATCGCCCGCGGCGGCCAGAACCTCGGCCACGGTGCCATCGCGCGCCGCCAAGAGCGAATGCTCCATCTTCATGGCTTCCAGAATGGCAAGACGATCGCCCTCCTTCACCTCTTGGCCTGCCTCGGCAAAGACAGCCTTGACCAGACCCGGCATCGGCGCCTCGATCACATTCATGTCGCCCCCGGCAGCCGATGCGCGATCCAGCGGATCGATCACCTCGAACTGGATCCCGTAGCCATCAAAGACGGTGATCGTATTTTCCGCCTGCGCCATCGGCGGCAGCCGGTCGCCACCAAGGACCCAAGCACCGCCAATCCGGTTTGCAATCACCTGTTCCTCGCCAATGGTCCAGACCTGACGATCCGGCCCGTCCACCTCGACCATGGCCTCGAACTCTTCGCCCTGAAGGCTGAGATGAACCGAGCGGTGCAGGTCGGACCACAGGGTAAAGCCGGTGTCCCAAGCGGTGTTGATCAGGCCCAGCGCCTGCATTCCGGCGGCGGCCTTGTGCTCGGGCTTGACCATGGGCGCCTGCACCAGCCGATCCAAATCCCGCGCAATCAGGCCGGTGTCCACATCCCCCGCGGCAAAGCCTTCATGTGCGGCCAAGGCGCCAAGGAAGGCAAGGTTCGTGACCGTGCCGCCCACCTCGGTTTCCGCAAGGGCCTGCGACAGGCGCGACAGGGCGACCGCGCGGGTGGGGCCATGCACAATCACCTTGGAGATCATCGGATCATACCAGGGGCTGATGGTATCCCCTGCCCGCACGCCGCTGTCGGCGCGGCAGCTATCGGGGAATTGCAGATGCGTCAGCGTGCCGGTTGCGGGCAAGAACCCCTTTGGCACGTCTTCGGCATACAGCCGCGCCTCAAAGGCATGGCCGGTGATGGTCAGCTCGTCCTGCTGTTTCGGCAGGCTTTCACCCGATGCGACGCGCAGCTGCCATTCCACCAGATCGACGCCGGTGATCAGCTCCGTCACAGGATGTTCCACCTGCAGACGGGTGTTCATCTCCATGAACCAGAACCCGTCCGGGCGCAGACCATTCGAGCCATCGACGATGAACTCCACCGTACCGGCCCCTTTATAGCCAATCGCCTCGGCTGCGCGCACACCGGCACGGCCCATGGCCTCGCGCATTTCGGCGGTCATGCCGGGCGCGGGCGCCTCTTCTATGACCTTCTGGTGACGACGCTGGAGCGAACAGTCCCGTTCAAAGAGATGCACCGCTGTGGTGCCATCTCCAAAGACCTGCACTTCGATATGGCGGGGCTGCTGAATGTATTTCTCGATCAGCACATCCGGGTTGCCAAAGGCCGTGGTGGCTTCACCTTGGGCGCTTTTGAGCGCTTCCATGAAGTCCTCGGGCTGCTCCACAAGGCGCATGCCCTTGCCGCCACCGCCTGCAACCGCCTTGATCAGGACAGGGTAGCCGATGGTGTCAGCGGCACCGGACAGGTGCTCGGGATCCTGGTTCTTGCCGTGATAGCCGGGGACGACGGGCACGCCCGCCTCCTCCATCAGCGCCTTGGCCGCGTCCTTTAGTCCCATCTTGCGGATCGCATCCGCCGAAGGGCCGATAAACACAAGGCCAGCCGCCTCGACCGCGTCCACGAACTCGGGGTTTTCCGACAGAAAGCCATAGCCGGGGTGGATCGCCTGAGCGCCAGTCGCCTTGGCGATGGCTATGATCTCATCCCCCAGAAGGTAGCTGTCGGCGGGGGCAGAGCCGGTGCCGATGTGGCAGGCCTCATCCGCCATGGCCACATGTTTCGATGCGCGGTCAGCATCCGAATAGATGGCGACGGTTTTCACGCCCATGGCGCGGGCGGTTTCCATAACGCGGCAGGCGATCTCGCCCCGGTTTGCGATCAGAATTTTGTCAAACATGGTTCGTCCTCACATCCGGAACACGCCAAAGCGCGTGTCTTCAATCGGGGCATTCAAAGCGGCGCTCAGCGACAGGGCCAGCACCTCGCGGGATTTGCGAGGATCGATGATGCCATCGTCCCAAAGCCGCGCCGAGGCATAGAGCGGGTGACTCTGCTCCTCGAACATCTCGATGGTGGGGCGCTTGAATTCGGCCTCTTCCTCGGCGCTCCAACTGCCGCCCTGCCGTTCGATGGCGTCGCGTTTCACGGTCGCGAGAACCCCCGCTGCCTGCTCACCGCCCATCACGGAAATGCGGCTGTTCGGCCAGGTCCAGAGGAAACGCGGCTGATAGGCGCGCCCCGACATGCCGTAGTTTCCGGCCCCGAAAGAGCCGCCCACAAGCATGGTCACCTTGGGCACATTGGTCGTCGCCACCGCCGTCACCATCTTGGCGCCATGGCGGGCGATGCCTTCGTTCTCATACTTGCGGCCCACCATGAAGCCGGTGATGTTCTGCAGGAAGACCAGCGGGATCTTGCGCTGGGAGCACAGTTCAACGAAATGTGCGCCTTTCTGTGCTGCCTCTGAGAACAGCACACCATTGTTGGCGATGATCCCCACCGGGCAGCCCTTCACATGGGCAAAGCCCGTGACCAAAGTCTCACCAAAGCGCGGCTTGAATTCGTCAAAGCGCGAGCCGTCGACCAGCCGCGCGATCACCTCTCGGATGTCATAGGGCGTGCGCAGATCGCCCGGCACTACGCCCAGGATTTCCTCGGGGTCATAGGCGGGTTCCTCAGGGGAGGCCCAGTTCACGGTGAGGGGTTTGGTGATGTTGAGCGACTGCACCGCGCGGCGCGCCAGCGCCAGCGCATGGGCGTCATCCTCGGCCAGATAATCGGCCACGCCAGAAAGGCGCGTGTGCACATCGCCGCCGCCCAGGTCTTCGGCGCTGACCACCTCACCGGTTGCCGCCTTCACCAGCGGCGGGCCCGCGAGGAAGATGGTGCCCTGCTCCTTGACGATGATGGTCACATCCGACATCGCGGGCACATAGGCGCCGCCTGCGGTACAGGAGCCCATCACCACGGCGATCTGCGGGATGCCTTTGGCCGACATGCGCGCCTGATTGTAGAAGATGCGGCCAAAGTGGTCGCGGTCCGGGAAGACCTCGTCCTGGTTGGGCAGGTTGGCGCCGCCAGAGTCCACCAGGTAGATACACGGCAGGCGGTTTTCCTCGGCAATCTCCTGCGCGCGCAGGTGTTTCTTGACCGTCATCGGGTAATAGGTGCCGCCCTTCACGGTGGCGTCGTTGCAGACCACCATGACCTCTTGCCCATGCACCCGGCCAATGCCTGCAATCACGCCTGCTGCGGGGGCTGCACCGTCATACATATTGTGGGCAGCCGTCGCGCCGATTTCCAGAAATGGAGAGCCCGGATCCAGAAGGTTCGCAACCCGGCGGCGTGGCAGCATCTTGCCCCGGCTTTCGTGGCGGGCACGAGATTGCTCGCCGCCACCCATGCGCGCCGCCTCTGCCGCCGCATCGATCTGCGCCAGCGCTTCGAGATGCGCCGCTCGGTTCTGTTTGAAGCCTTCGGAAGAAGGCATTGCCTTGGATTGAAGTTTCATACGGAAGACTCCTGTTCAGCGGCCGCACGGGCCTTCAACTCTTTGCGGATCACCTTGCCGGTGACGGTCATCGGCAGGGCGTCCAGAAATTCGATTTCGCGGGGGTAGGAATAGTGGGCAAGGCGGTCCTTGACGTAGTCCTGCAACTCTTTCTCGGTGGCCGCAGCGCCTTCTTTCAGCACCACATAGGCCTTGACGATCTCGGTGCGCATCGGGTCGGGCTTGCCGACGACGCCGACCGTGGCAACGCTTGGATGGGTCAGCAGGCAGTCCTCGATCTCGGCCGGGCCGATGCGATAGCCAGAGGAAGTAATGACATCATCCTCACGGCCTACAAAGCGCAAGTAATCGCCCTCCCAGATGCCGCGATCGCCGGTCACCAGCCAGTCGCCGTGGAACTTCTCCGCCGTTTCCTTCGGGCGGTTCCAGTATTCCAGCATCATCGAGGCAGAGCCACGGCGCACCGCAACATCGCCCTCCTGATCGGTGGGATTGCCTTTCGCGTCGATCACGGCAACCTCATGCCCCGGCACCGCCTTGCCGATGCAGCCCGGACGCGGTGGAAAATCCACCCCGCAGGAGGAGGCGACCATGTTGCATTCGGTCTGCCCGTAGAATTCGTTGATCGTGAGGCCAAAGGCCTCCTGCCCCCAGGCGAGCATCTCGGCCCCTAAGGGTTCACCGCCCGAAGCGACCGAGCGCAGACCCGGCACCGCCTTGCCAGCGGCCTTGAGCATCCTGAGCGCGGTGGGCGGGAAGAAGATATTGCGCACACCGCCGCGCGCGATCAGGTCGGCGCAGGCCTCGGGCGTGAATTTGTCGAGCCGCGCCGCGACGACCGGAACGCCCAGCGCAAGACCGGGCATCAAGACATCGAACAAACCACCGATCCAGGCCCAGTCCGCCGGGGTCCAGAGGCAATCCCCCAGCTGGCCCAGATGATCGTGGCTAATGGCCACGCCCGGCAGGTGCCCGGTCAGCACCCGGTGTGCGTGGAGCGCCCCCTTTGGGCTGCCGGTGGTGCCGGAGGTGTATATAAGGACCGCTGGCGTTTCCGACGTCGTCTCGGCAAAGGGCACCGGAGCGCCGTCGATACCGGCATCTTGCACCATCACCGCCTCTGCCAGATCGCCAAGCAGCATCGCGCCCTCGGGGTCGGTCAGCACGAACCGCACCCCCGCATCGCCAGCGCGAGAGGCCAGCGCGTCCCGTTTGAACAGTTTGAACAGCGGCACCGAGATGGCACCGACCTTCCAGATCGCCAGATGGGCCGCAGCGCACCAGGGCGATTGGCTGAGCAGCACCCCAACACGATCCCCCGGCTGGATTCGCGACAAAAGATAGCACGCCAGCCCATCGACCATAGATGCCAGTTCGCCGTGCGAAATGTCACGCCGCTCTGGCCCGGTCAGATCGATGATCGCGCAGGCATCCGACGCATGCGCCATGGCCTGCGCCGCCATGTTCAGTGCCCGAGGCACATCCCATGCCCCGTCATGTGTCAAACCCGGAATATGGCGCAACTCTGACATGATCAGCCCTTTCCGAAACGCATAGCGGCTATGCACGATTTTCTTTTTATTTCAGAGGCAAAGCGGAAGCAGCCTTGATCCAGATCAGAGACCGTTTTCGCTTCATGGCACACAGTGGTGCGGCAAAAGACAAAAAAGGGATTTCCCTCATGAAACGCATGGTTTCCGCTCTCGCCGTCTCCGCGGTGCTTGTTGCCGGGGCGGCCCCGGCTGTTGCTCAGTCGCAAGGCGACTGGACCTTCGGCGCAGGTATCGCCAACGTGAACCCCAAGTCGAACAACGGCACGCTTGCGGGCGGTGCGGCGACGATCAACGACGACACCCAGCTGTCGCTGACCGTTGAGTATTTCATCCGCGACAACCTCGGGATCGAACTCTTGGCCGCCACCCCTTTTGAGCACGACATCACCATCGCTGGCGTGGGCTATGCGGGCACCACCAAGCAACTGCCGCCAACCCTGTCGCTGAACTACCACTTCCCGACCAAGGGCAAGGTCAAACCCTTCCTCGGAGTTGGTGTGAACTACACCACCTTCTTTGAGGAAAGCTCGCCCCTCGGAACGCTGAGCCTTGATGACAGCTGGGGTCTTGCCATCAACGCGGGTGCTGACTGGCAGGTCTCGGACAACGGCGCGCTGCGCTTCAACGTGCGCTACATGGACATCGACAGCGAAGCCTTCCTGAACGGCGCCTCCATCGGCACCGCTGAGATTGATCCGGTCGTGATTGGTGTCGCTTACGTGCACCGCTTCTGATCCCGTGTTGCAGTTGGGCAGGTGCTTCCCTCGTCCCTGCCCGCTGTTCCCGCTTGAACAGGCGTCGCTCCGCGCGGCGCCTGTACTCTTTTTTGATCCGCATGTGATCCAGCTGCGCATCTGTCGCCCTACCTGCCATCACGCTTCCGGTTGAGGCAGCCCCGCACCGCCCGGCCCGGAAAAGCGGATCAGCCCGCCAAGGACGTTGACTTCATAGCGATACAGCGCCGCAGCGCCGCTTCCGGGCGGGCGACAGGTCACGATGAGCCAGCTCCATCCACCCTCACCGGGGCGCGCCGAACAATCCGTCACCTGTGGTTCGCCGGGCCTGCCTGACCCGGCATGATCGGCCAGATAGCGCTGCGCATAAAGGGTGATCACATCGGTTTCCGTGATGCCCTGTCGCAGAATGCCGTTCCGAAGCCCGATCACCGCCAACAAAAGCGTCAGCAAGGCAACCGGGATCCAGTAGGCAATCCGCATCAGCCCATGTGTGCCATCAGTTCGCGACCGATCAGCATGCGGCGGATTTCAGAAGTCCCCGCACCAATCTCCATCAGTTTGGCATCACGGAAGATCCGGCCCACCGGGTTGTCGCTGAGATAGCCGGCGCCACCAAAGGCCTGCACCGCCTGGTGCGCCTGCACCATCGCCTGCTCGGAGGCATAAAGGCAGCAGGCCGCCGCATCCTGGCGGGTGACCGTTCCGTTGTCGCAGGCCTTGGCCACCTCGTAGATATAGGCGCGGGCCGAGTTCATAGCCGTGTACATATCGGCGATCTTGCCCTGCATCAGCTGGAAGTTCCCGATCGGCTGTCCGAACTGTTTGCGCTCTGCCATATAGGGCATCATCTCGTCCATACAGGCCGCCATGATCCCGGTTCCAATGCCCGCCAGAACCACACGCTCGTAGTCTAGGCCGGACATCAGAACCTTGACGCCCTTGCCCTCTTCGCCGAGCACGTTTTCAAAAGGCACTTCGCAGTCTTCAAAGATCAGTTCGGCCGTGTTGGAGCCGCGCATCCCCAGCTTGTCGAAATGTACCGAGGTCGAAAACCCCTTGAACTCTTTTTCGATTAGGAAGGCGGTGATGCCTTTTGAGCCCGCCTCGGGGTCGGTTTTGGCATAGACCACCAGCGTGTCGGCATCGGGCCCATTGGTAATCCAGTATTTGTTGCCATTCAGGCGATAGTGGTCGTTGCGCTTTTCCGCGCGCAGAGACATCGAGACCACATCGGAGCCAGCACCTGCTTCGGACATGGCCAGCGCGCCCACGTGCTCGCCCGAAATCAGGCGCGGCAGGTATTTTTTCTTCTGCTCCTCATTGGCGTTCAGCTTGATCTGATTAACGCAGAGGTTGGAATGCGCGCCATAGGACAGCGAGACCGACGCGCTGGCACGTGCGATTTCCTCAACAGCGACGGTGTGCGCGAGGTAGGACATGCCCGCCCCGCCGAATTCCTCAGGGACCGTGATGCCAAGCAGACCGAGATCGCCCATCTCTTTCCACAGCTCGGCGGGGAATTCGTTTTTCTGGTCGATCTCCTGCGCCATCGGCTTGACGCGTTCCTGCGCCCAGCGATGCACCATATCGCGCAGCGCATTCACATCTTCGCCCAAGTCAAAGGTCATGCTTGCGTTGAACATACCAAGTCTCCTCCCGAGTCATCGCGCATTATTTGAACATGCGTTCATTTATCGCCATCAAAGCCTTCCACGTCAAGCACCAGATGACCCAATCGGGTATTTCCGGCGGTCCTACGTCTGCTTTTGATTATCCAGACGCAGGACTCCGAATTTGTCTCCAAGAAGAAATATGCCTCAACCACAGATGGACAGAGATCCTTGTCGCTCCTAGTCTCACACCCCAAGCCGCTCTGATCGCGAGAGAAAACAGTCCCTCCCCCATGCCTAAGATCGTCCTTCATCTCAAAGCGAGCGACTTGCCCCGCAGATTGTCCGGTCGACACCTTGAGTTCTATCGGATCTTGGGCGATCTGATGGCAGGCCAAAACATTCGGGCGGAAAGTCGCCAGCGCGACGGCGATATTCGCATCGACACGCGCACCATCGGGGACAGCCGTTTTGATGATGGGAATCTCCACATCATAGATGATCGCTCGCTCAATGCGCCCAATGTGCTCAATGCGGGGGCAGCCTATTTCTGGCGTTTCTGGCAGCTGGACCCACAAGGGGTGAAAGCCTTCAGCTCAACCGGCGCCGCACACTATGGTCCGGAACAGATGCCACGGCGCCGGGCACAGAGCTTCTTTGACAATATGCACAAACGCTACGTGCAATCACGCAAATCGAAATACGCCCAGCCCGAGACGCAGCAGCAGTTTCCCGACAACGCGATCTCGGTTTTCTTTCAGGGTGACTATCCGGTCACCTCCGGCGCAACGTCGACCACGGACATCGAGATGCTGAGGGCGGTGCAGGCTGGCGCCGGGGACCGCCCCATCATCGTGAAGCCACACCCACTGGCGAGCAACTTTTCCGACATTGCCGAGACCCTCGCCCTTGCCGAGACAGACAGCCGGATCACCGTGACCGACGCCAATATCCACGACATCCTCAGTGCCAGCTGTGTAACGGTTTCCATCAACTCAACCGTCGCCCTGGAAGGGTTCCTGCACCTCAAGCCCGCGATTCTCTTTGGCCAATCGGACTTTCACCACTTGGCGGGGCGGGTACACGCGCCAAAGGAGTTCGAAACGGTCCTTGCCCGCGAACTTGACCGAGACGAAGGCTACGAGCAGTTCCTCGCCTGGTATTTCCTGAAAATGTGCCTGCCGCTGAACAATGCTCGCCTCGAAGAGAGAATCTGGAAGATTTTCAGCAAAGCCGGGTTCCCGCGTTCACGCTTTAGGTAGCGGGTTCGCCCTGAAACACCGCGCCCACTTCGGCGCGGATAATACGGGCGATCTGGGCGCAATCCTCAAGAGAAAAGGTCAGCGGCACACGCATATCGATGATGCCGGCAAGAATGCGGTCACTATTGGGAAGCGCGGGCGTCTCTGCGTAGCGCCAGCTGTCATAGCGCGAGGTAAAGGCCACAGGCTCTGCCCCGCCGAACCACTTCAACTCCACACCGCGCACTGCGCAGCGGCGCAACACCTCTTGTACACGCTCCGCCGCCCAGTCGAGCAACAGGAACTGGAAGGATGAGCCGACATAGGTCTCCATTGCCGGACGCTCTACCACGCGCAGCCCCGGCGTGCCGCGCAACCCGCTTTCAAGCGTCCGGTAGCGATCGTTCCAGCGGGCAACCTGCGCATCCAGATCCCGCAACTGCGGCCGCAGAATGGCCGCCCGCAGATTGTCCATCCGGCCGGAGATATTTGGAGTCTCAAATTTGATCTGCTCGAATACCTCAGGCTCCGGCGCTGCCAGATGGCGTCCAAAGAGCATGTACGAGCCCGACAGCATGATGGCGCGGGCCGCGAACTCGGCATCATCGGTGACTAGCAAGCCGCCCTCGCCGGAATTCACATGCTTATAGGTCTGACAGGAATAGCAGCCAATCGCTCCGTGACGCCCCGAGGGGACCCCGTTCCACTCCGCCCCCATGGTGTGGGCGCAATCCTCGATCACGATGATCCCAGCCGCGTTGCAGATCTCCATCAGGCGGTCCATGTCGCAAAGGTGCCCGCGCATGTGGCTCAGCATCAGAACCTTGGCCTGACCCGCTTTGGCTGTCAGATCCTCCAGATCAATGGTCAAGTCCTCGGTCACATCCACGTAAACCGGGGTCGCGCCGACCGCCGCGATAGAGCCGGGCACGGGCGCCAGCGTAAAGGCATTGGTCAAAACCCGGTCGCCGTGTCCCACTCCAACAGCTCTCAGAGCGGTTGCGAGTGCATAGCCGCCGGATGCCACGGCGAGGCAGTATTTGGCCCCCACCTGATCCGCAAACTCTCGCTCGAGAAGCGCGGTCTCGCCCACCTCTCCCTCAGCCAGGTTATAACGGTGCAGGCGCCCATGGCGCATGACCTCAACGGCGGCTTCAATCGCCTCCTCAGGAATGGGTTCCTGCTGGGTAAAATTGCCGGTGAAAATCTCGCTCATGATGCTTTTGTGGGGCGCCCCTGCCCGCTGGTCAAGGGGGAAGCCATCTCAGGGCAGCAACTGAGCAATCATATCAGGCAGATCCTCGTAGCGATGCAGCAGCGCTTCAGGCCGCAGCGCCGCCATATCCTCTCCCGAGGGGCCAAAGGTCACCAGCACCGAAGGCACACCAGCCGCCGACGAGGTATTTCGGTCGGTGTCACTGTCGCCGATCAAAACCGTTCTGGCCGGATCACCGCCTGCCCGGCGGGCCGCTTCAAACAAGGGCTCAGGATCGGGTTTGCGCACCGGCAAAGAATCTGCGCCGACAAGCGAGGCAAAGGCATCGCGCACGCCAAGGGAGCGCATCAGCTGTTCGGCCAGGGCCTCGGGTTTATTGGTGCAGATGCCAACGCCGTAGCCCCGCACCTTCAGCGCTTCCACTGCATCCATTGCCCCAGGGTACAGGAACGTATGCAGATCAATCGCCTCGCGATAGGCGTCCAGCAAGACGGGGTAATAGTCCTCGACCGTGGCCTCACGGTAAGCGCCGACACGTTTCAACCCTTCGGTCAGCATGCGTTTGCCGCCACGCAGAGCAATCCCGGCATCATTCGGATGAGTCAGCACATCTCCATGTCCCATCTGGCGGAAACAGGCATTGGCCGCCGCCAGAAGATCCCCCGAGGTATCCGCCAGAGTTCCATCAAGATCGAAGATCACCGTTCGCATATCGTCCCCTTTCGGCGCATTTCCGCCGCATGATGTTGCAAGCCGCAACCTAGTTTGATGACTCAACGGCTTGCACGCCCAAGGTTAGCGGATAAAACGGGGGCGCTGAAAAGACAAAGAGAAACATCACATGAGCACAGCCCTCGTCATCCTGGCCGCAGGCAAAGGCACGCGGATGAATTCGGACCTGCCCAAGGTTCTCCACCCTATCGCCCAGGCTCCGATGCTGGAGCATGCAATGGCGGCAGGCCGCGCACTTGAACCGGAGCGGATCGTGGTTGTAGCAGGTCATGGGGCCGAGGCGGTGCGCGGCGCGGTGGCCGAGATCGACGAGAGCGCCGAAGTCGTGCTGCAGGAAGAACAGCTTGGCACGGCGCATGCAGTGGATCAGGCACGCGATGCACTGACAGGGTTCACCGGGGATGTGGTGGTTCTCTACGGTGATACGCCCTTTGTCAGCGGAGATACGATCACCCGCATGATCAAGGCACGCGCGAGCGCCGACCTCGTGGTTCTGGGCTTTGAAGCTGCCGATCCGGGCCGCTACGGTCGATTGGTGATGGAGGGCGAAAGCCTCGAGCGGATCGTCGAATTCAAGGATGCTAGCGACGCCGAACGCGCAATCACCTTTTGCAACTCGGGCCTGATGGCCTGTGCCGCGCCCACGATGTTCGACCTGATCGCCGAAGTTGGCAACAACAATGCCTCGGGCGAGTATTACCTCACGGACCTTGTGGCGCTGGCCCGCGGCAAAGGCCTGCGCGTCACAGCCGTGGCCTGCGATGAAGCCGAGACGCTGGGCATCAACTCCCGCGCGGAGTTGGCCCGCGCCGATGCGCTGTTCCAGACCCGCGCCCGAACCGAGGCGCTGGACAATGGCGTGACCCTGATGGCGCCCGACACCGTCTACTTCGCATATGATACGGTTGTAGGCCGCGACACGGTCATCGAACCCAATGTTGTCTTCGGCCCCGGTGTGACGGTGGAAAGCGGTGCCTTGATCCGCGCCTTCTCGCATCTGGAGGGCTGCCACGTCAGCCGTGGTGCCAAGGTCGGCCCGTACGCGCGTCTGCGCCCCGGCGCGGAGCTGGCCGAGGACACGCATATCGGCAACTTCGTCGAGATCAAGAACGCGGAAATCAAAGCGGGCGCCAAGGTCAACCACCTCTCCTATGTGGGCGATGCCACGGTCGGGGAAGCAACCAACATCGGCGCCGGCACCATCACCTGCAACTATGATGGCGTCATGAAGCACCGCACCGAAATTGGCGCGCGCAGCTTTATCGGATCGAACACGCTGCTGGTCGCTCCCGTGCGCGTCGGGGATGAAGCAATGACGGCAAGTGGCACGGTCGTGACCAAGGAGGTTGCCGATGGCGACCTAGCAATCGCGCGCAGCCCGCAAGAAAACAAACCCGGCCGTGCGCGCAAACTGATGGACATGCTGCGCGCCAAGAAGGCCCGCAAGACAAAAGGAGCCAAGTGATGTGTGGTATCGTCGGAGTTCTTGGCAATCATGAGGCAGCCCCCCTGCTGGTGGAAGCGCTCAAACGGCTTGAGTATCGTGGATATGACAGCGCCGGCATTGCAACGATCAGCGAAGGCAAGCTGGACCGCCGCCGCGCGGTCGGCAAGCTCGTGAACCTCAGCGATCATCTTGTACATGAACCGCTGGCAGGCAAATCAGGTATCGGGCATACCCGCTGGGCCACTCACGGCGCCCCCTCAGTGAACAACGCCCACCCACACCGGGCCGGGGCTGTCGCGGTTGTGCATAACGGCATCATCGAAAATTATCGCGACCTGCGCGCCGAACTCGCCAAAGAAGGGATCGAGTTTCAGACCGAAACGGACACCGAAACCATCGCCCTGATGACCGAACGCTACATGCAGGGCGGCATGTCTGCGGTCGAAGCGGCACAAAAGACCCTTTCGCGCCTCGACGGCGCCTTTGCCCTCGCCTTCCTTTTCGACGGAGAAGAAGACCTGATGGTGGCCGCCCGCAAGGGTTCTCCTCTGGCGATCGGTCATGGGGAGGGAGAGATGTTCGTTGGCTCCGACGCCATCGCGCTGGCGCCGCTGACCGACCAGATCACTTACCTCGAAGAAGGGGACTGCGCGGTCCTCACCCGGACCAGCCTGGAAATCCGGGACGTTAACGGCAAGCTGGCAAATCGCGCCGTGAAAACCATCCAGATCGACTCAGCTCAAGTGGACAAGGGCGGCCACAAGCACTTCATGGCAAAAGAAATCGCCGAGCAGCCAACAGTGATTGCCGAAGCCATCCGCCACTACCTGCCGGTGGGGGAGGATAAGGTGCACCTGCCCGGCGAAGGCATCGACTTCACACAGATCGAACGGCTGACCCTGGTGGCCTGTGGCACCGCCTTCTATGCCTGCCTCACCGCGAAATACTGGTTCGAGAAACTCGCCCGCATTCCGGTCGAGGTCGATATTGCATCTGAATTCCGCTACCGCGAACCGCCGATCCCGGCGCGCACGGCGGCACTGTTCGTCTCGCAATCGGGCGAGACCGCCGACACATTGGCCGCGCTGCGCTATTGCGAGGGCAAGGCGGACCAGATCCTGTCGGTGGTCAATGTACCCGAAAGCTCCATCGCGCGCGAAAGCGACCTGGCCCTGCCCATTCATGCGGGTGTCGAAATCGGCGTCGCTTCGACCAAAGCCTTTACCTGTCAGCTGAGCGTTCTTCTGATGCTGGCGCTGAAAGCTGCGACCGACCGGGGCGAGATCAGCGACGAGGATCTGCAGGCGCATATTTCGGCCTTGCGCGGACTGCCCAACGTGCTGTCTTCGGCGCTCGAGCAGAACGAGGCAATCCGTCAGGCCTCTCTCAAGCTGAGCGAAGCCCGCGATGTGCTGTTCCTGGGCCGGGGCCTGATGTTCCCGCTGGCGCTGGAAGGCGCGCTGAAGCTCAAAGAGATCAGCTATATCCACGCCGAAGCCTATGCCTCGGGTGAGTTGAAACACGGGCCCATCGCGCTGATCGACGCCAACATGCCGGTGGTCGTTCTGGCCCCCCGCGATGATCTGTTCGACAAATCCGTGTCCAACATGCAGGAAGTGATGGCGCGCAAGGGTAAGGTGATGCTGGTCTCGGACGCTGAAGGTCTGGCCGAAGCCAGTGAGGAAGTCTGGCAGTCGATCCGCATGCCGCAGATCCACGACAGCCTTACGCCGATCCTGTATGCTCTGCCCGCGCAGATGCTGGCCTATCACACAGCCGTGGCCAAGGGCACCGACGTGGATCAGCCGCGCAATCTCGCCAAATCCGTGACTGTGGAATAGCCCATGACCTTGGAGGAGGCGCTGGAGCAGTTGAACGCGCATGTTGAAGCCGGGCGCGCAGAACATATGGCCGCCTACCACAAGCAGACGCGTAAAGTTCTGGGCATTCCAAACCCCGCACTGAACGATCTGACCAAGGGCTGGCGTCAGTCGCTGACCGTGGATGACCGCGTCGCGCTGGCAGACAGCCTTTGGACAACGGATATTTTCGAAGCACGCATTGCGGCGGCCAAGCTGCTGACCCAGGCGCGTATCAGGGGAGATGACACCGTCTGGCAATTGATCACCTCCTGGGTGCCCGATTTCGACAGCTGGGCCATTGCCGATCACGCCTGCATGGCTGCTCAGAAACGGTTGGTTGCGGATCCCTCTCGTCTGGAGGAGGTCGAGAGCTGGACGCAGTCCGATCACATGTGGACCCGCCGCGCTGCCCTTGTGGCGACCCTGCCCTGGGCCAAGCTGAACAACATCAAGCCCGCAGATCAGGCGCGCCGCAGCCGTATCCTCGGCTGGGCCGCGACGTATGTGCCCGAACGGGACTGGTTCATTCAGAAAGCCATCGCCTGGTGGCTACGCGATCTCAGCAAGCATGACGCGGAAGCCACACGCGCTTTCCTTGCGACCCATGGCGATGCAATGAAGCCCTTTGCCCGCAAGGAGGCGGGAAAATATCTCAAAGGCGATACGCCACATGCAGATCAGTTTGCGGGACGCACCTGAAGTTCGACCAATTCGGTAAGCGGTACGCCAAGGGCGCGCATGGCAGCGATGGAGACCCGCGCGCTGCCCGTCGTTGGCGAAGGCCTAAGAGTCACGACGACTTCAGCCCCATTGGCACTGCGCAGCAGCGCCCGCTGCTCGTTGCTGACCAGCGAGGTCTCCATCCACAGCCCCGGCACTGCCGGATCGCCGAGCGAAGCGACAACCTGTTCGGTGCCGGTGAAAACCGTCTCAGGCGCGACCTCGGCGTCTTCTGGAGTATCGACAATCTGTTCCGGCACATCCATGGCTCCACCCGTTGCATCCAAGGGCACCTGCGGCCCGGTCTGCTCTGGCAGAGGTGCAGGCTCTTCCTTTTTGAAACCCGGTAGCTTTGGCATTTCAAAGTCGCCACAGCCGGCAAGCAGCAGAAGCGAAAGAGCAGAGGATGTAAGGATCAACAGTCGCATGATCCGAACCTACGGCCCGTCCGGGCATCTGACCAGATGAAAATCGAACCTTTGCTCACGAAAATGCACTCCCCTCTTGCCGCAGGACAAAGCGCGCTTTACCTATTTCTCCATGACTGCTCCGTTGATAGATCCCTTCGCCCGCGCCATCACTTACCTGCGCGTTTCGGTCACCGACCGTTGTGATTTCCGCTGCGTCTACTGCATGTCGGAAAACATGACCTTTCTGCCCAAGAAAGAGCTGCTGACTCTGGAAGAGCTTGATCGGCTCTGTTCCACCTTTGTCGGCATGGGGGTGGAAAAACTGCGCATCACTGGCGGCGAGCCTCTGGTACGGCGCGATATCATGACATTCTTCCGTGCCATGACGCGGCATCTGGACAGCGGCGCCCTCAAGGAGCTGACGCTGACCACCAATGGCTCGCAGCTGGAGAAATACGCTCAGGACCTTTTTGATGCAGGCGTGCGGCGCGTTAATGTATCGCTAGATACTCTGGACGAGCAGAAATTCGCGGATGTCACCCGTTGGGGGCGTCTACCGCAAGTCTTGCGCGGTATCGATGCGGCGCAGAAGGCAGGGCTCAGAGTCAAGATAAACGCGGTAGCCCTCAAGGGTTTCAACGAGCCGGAGCTGCCTCAGATAACCCGCTGGTGCGCCGAGCGGGGCATGGATCTCACCTGGATCGAGGTCATGCCCATGGGCGATATAGGAAATGAAGATCGCCTGGATCAGTACTGGTCCCTAAAGGACGTACGCAAAGAGTACGAGAACCACTACACGGTCACGGACCTTGCCGAGCGTACCGGCGGCCCGGCCCGCTATGTGCGGCTTGAGGAGACAGGTCAGAAAATCGGCTTCATCACGCCTCTCAGCCACAATTTCTGCGAAAGCTGCAACCGCGTGCGTCTGACGTGCACGGGCGAACTCTACATGTGTCTCGGCCAGGAAGACATGGCGGATCTGCGCGCGCCCCTGCGTGATCACCCCGACACTGAGGCTCCGCTCGAAGAGGCCATCCGAGCCGCCATCAACCTCAAGCCCAAGGGCCATGATTTCGACTATTCCCGGCAGACGCTTGGCGGGCAGATGCCGCGCCATATGAGCCACACCGGCGGCTGAGATGGCCGCTCGACATACCGGCGGCAAGGCCACAGCCCTGTTTCAAGCCTACCGAGCCGCAACCGCGCTGATTGCGCCCTTTGCCTATCGCAAGGTGGCCGCAAAGCTGGCCGCGCAAGGCATTACCGAGGTGCGCCAGCGCGAACGCCTGGGCCACGCCAGCCAGCCGCGCCCTGACCTTGCCCCCGGCGCACCATTGATCTGGTTTCACGGCGCATCGGTCGGGGAAAGCCTTGCGGCGATTACCCTGATCAACCGACTGGCCGAGCGCCTGCCAGATGCACGTTTTCTGTTGACCTCCGGCACAGCGACCTCTGCGCAGATGGCTGAGAAACGCCTGCCGGATCGCGCAATCCACCAGTTCGCGCCGCTGGATGCAACCGGGCCGGTCAGCCGGTTCCTCGCCTATTGGCGCCCCGATGCGGGAATATTTGTGGAAAGCGAGCTGTGGCCTGTCACCTTGGCGGAAGCCCGCAAGGCCGGTACGCGCTTGGCGCTGGTCAACGCGCGCCTTTCCGCACGCTCGCTGGACAGTTGGCGAAAACGCGCTGCTACCGCCGGGTTCATCCTGTCACGATTTGACCTGCTGCTCAGCCAGAACGAACAGATGGCGCAAGATCTCATCTCGCTTGGCGCCGACCCCGCGCGTGTCCTTCCCGGGGGCAACCTCAAGGCAGGCGCAGCGCCACTGCCGGTCGATCAAACGGCCCTTGAGCCATTGCGTCAGGCCATCGAAGATCGCCCTGTCTGGATCGCCTCTTCCACCCATGAAGGCGAAGAAGAAACAGTCCTGAAAGCTCACAAAACCCTTCTGCAGCGTCATCCGGGCCTTTGTTTGGTGCTGATCCCCCGTCACCCGGAACGCGCTGATGAGGTTTCCGCGCTGATCGAAGCGGCAAACCTCATCTCGGCGCGGCGCAGCGCTGGCGCAGCACTTACGCCGAAAACCCAAGTCTATCTTGCCGATACGCTCGGCGAACTTGGGACTTTCTATGCGCTCTCACCGATCGTGTTCCTCGGCGGCTCGTTCTTGCCTATCGGAGGGCACAACCCGTTTGAGGTGGCCAGCGCAGGTGCTGCCGTAATCACAGGCCCCGGCACCAGCAATTTCGCTGAAACCTTCCCACCGCTGATCGCCGCTGGCGGGGCCATCGAGGTGGCTGACGCTGGTGAACTGGCCGAGGCTGTGGACACTTGGCTTTGCGACAACGATGCATTGGCCGCCGCGCGCGAGTCTGCACAGAGCTTTAACACAGAACAGGCGAGACGGTTAGATGGGATCACGGATCTGCTGATTGAGCGTCTGAGGTTAGAAAAAGCAAGGGCGCAGGTTGATGCCTGACCTCTTTGTCACCAACTTCAACCGCAATTTCACAGGGGTTTCGGCGACAGCCGCCAATGTGATCCGCCAGCAGGCCTTGACCCATGATCTGCGGCTTGTGGGTCGCCCCCTGCCCAGCTGCCCCGAACCAATCAGCACTGCTGGGGCGAAACGTCTGTGCCGCAAAGCCCCAAACGGCAAATCCTTTGCCATCTGGCATGTGCGCCGTAACACCGAAATGCGCGCGGCGATCTGGGCGCGGGATGTGCTGCGCCTGCCAATTCGCATCGTTTTTACTTCGGCGGCACAGCGGCGGCACTCGGCCTTTCCACGCTGGCTGATCAGCCGCATGGACGCGGTCATTGCCACCACCGAGAAAGCCGCCGAGTTCGTCCCCAATGTGCGCGCGGTGGTGCCTCATGGGGTGGATACCGATCTGTTTCAACCTGCGGAGAACCGCAGCACCGCCTGGGCGGCCCTCGGGTATGGCGGCGACATCGGGATTGCCACCGTCGGGCGCATACGCCCCGAAAAGGGCACCGATGTCTTTGTCGATGCCATGATAGATCTTCTACCCTCCCAGCCCGGGGCCGTGGCTTTGGTCATTGGCCGGGCCGCACGCGAACACCAAGGCTTCCTGAAGAATTTGAAATCCCGCATCGCCACGGCTGGTCTGACTGATCGGATCCTGTTTCCCGGCGAAATCCCAGCCACAGACCTGCCCCAGGTCATGCGCGCCCTGTCGCTGGTGATGCAACTGCCCCGCTACGAAGGCTACGGTATGGCGCCACTCGAAGGCATGGCGAGCGGCGTACCTTTCGTTGGATCTGACGCAGGCTACTACCGAGCCTTTTCCGCCCAAGGCAAAAGCGGCCTGGTGGTCCCTCTGGATGATGCCGCAGCCGCAGCCGAAGCCGCCCGCAGCATTCTGGACGATGCAGACCGCCATGCGCAAATGGCCCAGGATGCCAGGGACATCGCTGAGCACAGCTTCAGCGTAAGGTCCGAGGCTGAGGGGATCGAAGCCGTTTATCATGCACTCTGGTCCGAAGGCTGAACGAAATGAAAAAGGCCCGGTGATGAACCGGGCCTTTTCGTTTTACATCAAGCAAAGCCTTACGCGGCAGGCATGCGCTGCTCGACAATACCAGCCCACCAGCTGCAGCCAGCCGGGATGGCTTCGTCGTTGAAGTTGTATTCAGGATGGTGCACATCGGCGCTGTCGCCGTTGCCAACCAGAATATAGGCACCGGGGCGCTCTTCCAGCATGAATGCAAAATCCTCACCGCCCATGACGAGGGGCGCTTCCTCACAATTACCAGATATGTCACTTGCAACCTTGGCTGCGAAGTCTGTCTGTTCTTCGTGGTTCACCATGACCGGGTAGCCACGGTGGTAGGTGACATCAGCCGTGCCGCCAAAGGTCGCGGCCACGCCTGCGCAGATCTCCTTGATCCGCTTTTCGGCCAGGTCACGCATCTCTGCAGACATCGTACGCACGGTGCCTTTGATCTGAACCCGCTGGGGGATCACATTGAACGCCTTGGAGGAGGTCTCAAACGAGGTCACCGAGACAACAACACGATCCACCGGGTCCGCATTGCGCGATGCGATGGTCTGCAGCGCGAGAACAGCCTGGGCGGACATCACGGTGGTGTCGATGGTTTCATGCGGTTTGGCCGCGTGACCGCCGCGTCCCTCAAAGGTGATGTCGAACTGGTCGGTCGCCGCAAAGAAGGCACCGGAGCGGATGGCAAAGCTGCCCACCGGTTTGCCCGGCCAGTTGTGCATGCCGTAGACTTCCTGGATGTTCCAGCGCTCCATCATGCCGTCGTCGCACATTTCCTTGCCGCCGCCGCCGCCTTCCTCAGCGGGCTGGAAGATCACCACGACAGTGCCGTCGAAGTTGCGTGTTTCCGACAGGTACTTGGCCGCGCCCAGCAGCATCGCGGTGTGACCGTCATGGCCACAGGCGTGCATGGCATTCGCGGTCTTGGAGGCATACTCCAGCCCGGTCTGCTCGTGAATCGGCAGCGCGTCCATGTCGGCACGCAGGCCAATGACCTTGCCCGAAGTGTCGGATTTGCCTTTGATCACGCCGACAACGCCGGTGCGGCCGATGCCGGTGACGATCTCGTCGCAGCCGAACTCCTTCAGCTTTTCTGCCACCAGCGCCGAGGTGCGGTGGGTTTCAAACAGGATCTCGGGGTTTTCATGGATATCACGGCGCCAGGCGGTGATTTCCTCCTGAAGCTCGGCAAAACGGTTCTTAACCGGCATTTCATTCACTCCTTTTGTTATCTGTTTTGTCCGGTGCTGGCTGCACCGGTAGGCCCCGCCCTTCAGGCTGCGGGCATTCTTCTTTCGACGACCTCCGCGAACCAGCTGATACCGGCCGGGATGATCTCGTCATTGAAATCGTATTCGGGATGGTGCAGCCCTGCGCTGTTGCCATTGCCAAGGCGGATCATGGCGCCGGGGCGCTCCATCAGCATGAAGGAGAAATCCTCCCCGCCCATCAGGATCGGCACGTCTTCGCAGCTCGTCACGGCTTCTGCAGCCTCCCGGGCGTATTCAGTCGCGGCCTCGTCATTTATGGTGACCGGGACGCCTATGCGCATCTCGACTTCGACCGAGCCGCCGAAGGTCTGCGCAACACCCTCGGCGATCTCTTTGATCCGTTTGGGGATCATGGCGCGCACCTCTTCGGAATGGGTGCGGATCGTGCCGCGCACCTCGGCCCTGTCGGGGATCACGTTGAAGGCCTTGGAGGAGGTCTCGGCGCTGGTCAGCGTCATGACGGCCTTCTCAATCGGATCCATATTGCGCGAGACAATGGTCTGTAGCGCACTGATCATGTGGCACATCATCACCGTCGTATCGACGGTCATATGTGGCTTGGCACCATGGCCGCCGCGCCCCTTGAGGTGCAGGGTGAACTCATCGACCGAGGCCAAGATCGGGCCTGGACGGATCGCGAATTTACCTGCCTCGATGCCGGGACTGTTGTGGATGGCATAGACTTCGTCGATGCCAAACCGCTCCATCATACCGTCCTTGACCATGGCCTCGCCGCCATTGCCGCCTTCTTCGGCGGGCTGAAAGATCACCACGGCGGTGCCATCGAAATTGCGCGTCTCTGATAGATATTTTGCAGCACCAAGCAGCATCGCCGTATGACCATCGTGGCCACAGGCGTGCATCGCGTTAGGGATCTTGGAGGCATGCGGCAGGCCGGTCTGTTCCTGCATCGGCAGCGCGTCCATGTCGGCCCGCAGGCCAATCGCGCGCCCCTTGCTATCGCTGCGGCCGCGGATCACGGCTACGACGCCAGTGCGGCCAATGCCGGTCACCACCTCGTCACAGCCAAAACTTTTCAGTTTTTCCGCCACCAGTGCCGAAGTCCGGTGCGTGTCATACAGGATCTCGGGGTGTTCATGAATGTCGCGGCGCCAGCCGGCAACCTCTTCCTGAAACTCTGCGGCGCGGTTCTTGACGGGCATTCTTGTCTCCTCAGGCGGCGGGCATTCGTCGTTCGACCAGTTCGGCAAACCAGCTGCATCCCACAGGGATCGCCTCATCGTCGAACACATAGGCCGGGTGATGGCACATGGCCGTGTCGCCATTTCCAAGGAAGATATAGGCGCCAGGGCGTTCTTCCAGCATGTAGGCGAAATCTTCGGACGGCATGATCGGATCGGTGTCGTCGTTCACATCCGGCGAGACGGCGCGGGCAGCCTCCACCGCGTATTGGGTTTCATCCGGCGTATTGATGGTCACGGGATAGCCCGGGGTCCATGTCACTTCTGCCGAGGCGCCATAGGCAGCTGCTACATTTTCCGCCACTTGCCGTACCCAGCCCTCGGCGAGCGCGCGGTATTCCGTGTCGAGCGTGCGCACGGTGCCTTGCAGGCGCGCCTGATGGGCGATCACGTTGGACGCCGTACTGTCGGTCTCAAAGGTTCCCACGGTCAGAACAACCCGTTTTACCGGGTTCACATTACGCGAGACGATCGAATGCAGTGACACGACGATCTGCGAGGCCACCAAGGTGGTGTCGATCGCATCATGAGGCGCGGCAGCATGGCCGCCCTTGCCGGTCACGGTGATCTCGAACTCGTCGGAGGACGCCAGAAGCGCGCCGGGGCGCACCGCGAACTGCCCAACCGGCAGGCCCGGCATATTGTGCAAACCATAAACCTCCTGAATGCCCCAGCGCTCCATCAATCCATCGTCGCACATGGCCTTGCCGCCCGCGCCGCCCTCTTCGGCCGGCTGGAAGATAAGCACGACGGTTCCGTCGAAATTGCGGGTCTCGGACAAGTATTTCGCAGCGCCCAACAGAATGGCGGTGTGGCCGTCATGGCCGCAGGCATGCATTACACCCGGTGTCTTTGACGGATAGTCCACACCCGAGGCCTCGTGGATGGGCAAGGCATCCATATCGGCGCGCAGGCCAATCACCCGTCCAGATGTGTTGGTCTTTCCCTCGATTACCGCGACCACACCGGTGCGGCCAATTCCCGTGGTGATGGCGCTGTCATCAAGGCCGATCTCTTTCAACCGCTCCACCACAAAGGCAGCCGTCTTGTGAACTTCGTAGAGAAGCTCGGGGTTCTCATGCAGATGGCGACGCCACTTGGTGATCTCCTCCTGCATCTCGGCAAAACGATTCTTGACTGGCATCCTGTTCCTCTCGATTGAAACGGTCGCTCTTTGGCGTTCGTGCACTCTCAGGCAATTAAGTTGCCTTCGCAAGTATCTCAAGTCAGCGCGGGTGCCGCCAATTTTCAAACACCCACACCAGCCTTGCGCGCCTTGCGCACAAGCTTTATCTTTCAACAGCTTACGAAACACACATTGGCAGCGACTGAAACCTCAACAGCGGCAAAGTCTCAAAAAAATATTTCTACATGCACGGATTATGATCGAAGGCGTGACCAAGGCAGCCAAAGCTGCACCGCCCTCGAGCCGCTGTGCAGAACCCTCAGGCCGCCAACCGATCAACCAATTGCCGCATGAAGTCGTGACCGGCATTGAACTGTGCCACGGTGATAAATTCGTTGGGCTGATGGGCCTGGGCAATATCGCCAGGGCCACAGATCACGGCGGAATAGCCAGCCTCCTGAAACTGTCCCGCCTCAGTTCCGTAACTGACCACATGGGTGCCATTGTCACCCGTGATAGCCCGGACAAGCGATTCAGCTTCGCCGTCCTGTTCGGGCACCAGTCCGGGGACGTTGAACTTCTTGTCAATCTCGATCCGGGTATCCGGGTGGATGGCTTGCATCTCCGCTTCGATGCGACGCACCTCTGACAGATAGGCAGCCTCCCAATCGGCGGTGTCCTCGCCAGGGACCACGCGGAAATCCATCACGAAGTGGCAGTCTTTTGCCGTAATGTTATGCGCGGTGCCGCCCTCGATCATGCCCACGTGACAGGTGGTATAGGGCGGCGTGAACATGGCCGGGATTTCGCCTGGATCCTGAGCCGCGTTTTCCGAATTGCGATGGTTGGCCCAGTCGATGAGCCGCGCGCCCTGCATGATGGCGCTGACCCCGGTGTGCATCAGCGAGCTGTGCACTTCGAAGCCCACCAAATGCGTATTGTACCCAATGCCGCCCTTATGGCCGGTCACCGCCTTCATCATCGACGGCTCCCCCACGATGACCGCGCTGCCCTTGGGCAGAACCGGCTGCATCGCCTCGATCATTGGCGGTGCCCCGGTGCAGCCGATTTCCTCATCAAAAGACAGCGCCAGCTGCAAGGGACGTTTGACGCCGCGGCGGTGTGCCTCGACCAGCGCCCAGATGGCCAGCGCATCAAAGCCTTTCATGTCGCAACAGCCGCGACCATAGTATTTGCCGTCTCGCTCAACGACGGTGAAGGGATCCGTGTCCCAGGGCTGGCCATCGACCGGAACAACATCGGTATGGCCTGACAGGACCACCGCGCCTTCGACCATCGGCCCCACGTGCGCAAAAACTGCGGCCTTGTGCGGCTGATCGGGATCTGTCCAGCGGTGCGGGGTGATGCCATGGGCAGAGAGATACTCCTCCACCCATTCTACCAAGGGCAGGTTGGTGTCCCGGCTGACCGTCGGGAAAGACACCAGTTTCTCCATCAACTGGAGCGGCGAGAGAACCTCGGTCACGGGATCAATACCCGCTGTCGGTTGTCAGCACGAAGTGGCCAGGTTCCAGTTCCAGGTATTCCGAGGGCTCCGGTGTGTAACCAACCGGATGGATCGGAGAGGGAATCGGTTTGAAGTTCAGGTCCTTCTCGCTCTTGCGCTTGCGCGGGTCGGCAATCGGAACAGCCTTCATCAGCGCCTGTGTGTAAGCGTGGAGCGGATTGGCAAAGACCCGGTCACGCGGGCCAATTTCTACAATACGGCCCAAGTACATCACGCCGACCTGATGGCTAACACGTTCCACAACGGCCATGTCGTGGCTGATGAAGAGGAACGAAAGGCCCAGCTCGGATTGCAGTTCCATCATCAGGTTGAGAACCTGCGCCTGCACCGACACGTCAAGCGCCGACACGGCCTCGTCCGCGACGATCAGTTTCGGGTTCAGAGCCAGGGCGCGGGCAATGGCGATCCGTTGACGCTGACCGCCGGACATTTCATGCGGGAAGCGGCGCATGAAACTGCGCGGCAGATGTACCCGGTCAAACAGTGATGCGACCCGGTCTTGCAGTTCAGACCCGGAAGCGAGCCCATAGTTGCGCATCGGCTCGGCAACCTGGTCCATCAGCTGCATCTGGGGATTGAGCGAGGCAAAGGGATCCTGGAAGATCATCTGCATATCAAGGCGCGCTTTGTGCAGATCTGAGTTGTTCAGATCCAGAATATTGCGCCCCTCGAAATTCACCTCCCCCGACAGCGGCTCAACAAGCCGCAGGATCGACCGGCCCGCCGTGGACTTGCCGCACCCGGATTCGCCCACCAGCGACAGGGTCTGACCCTTGAAAACCTTGAAAGAGACATCCTCCACCGCGTGGACATTCGCTACGGTGCGGCGCAACAGTCCGCCTTTGACCGGGAACCGCGTGGTGAGGTTCTTCACCTCGAGCAGCACCTCATCAGTGCCCTTGATCGGCTCAATCTTCTGACCCTCGACACCCATCAGCTTCATCGGCTCAGGATAGGGCTTGCCTTCCATCTCGCCCAGCTTCGGCACCGCGGCCAAGAGCGCCTTGGTGTAGTCATGCTGCGGGTTCTCGAAAATCTCGGTTACGGGGCCTTCCTCAACCTTGTTGCCCCGGAACATGACAACTACCCGGTCCGCCATCTGCGCCACCACGGCCATGTCATGGGTGATGAACATCACCGCCGTGCCGGTCTCGCGCTTGAGGCGGTCCATCAGGACGAGGATTTCGGCCTGAATGGTCACATCCAGTGCGGTTGTTGGCTCATCCGCAATCAGCAGTCGCGGTTCGCAGGCCATGGCCATCGCAATCACGACCCGCTGACGCATACCGCCCGACAGCTCGTGCGGGTACTGCTTGAGACGGCGCTCTGGCTCGGGAATGCGAACCTGACGCAGCAGTTCGAGCGCGCGCTCTTCAGCTTGTTTCTTGGTCATCCCCTTGTGAATGCGTAGCCCTTCGGTCAGCTGACGGCCCACGGTGAAGACCGGATTGAGCGCAGTCATCGGCTCCTGGAAGATCATGCCGATCTCGTTGCCGCGAATCTGCTTCATCATCTCCTGCTCGGCCTTGGCAAGATCCGTCGTCTCTCCACCACGGCCGTTGAACATCAACTCACCGCCTGCGATTTCGCCGCCCCCGAACTCTACAAGGCGCATGAGAGACAAAGAGGACACCGACTTACCCGATCCGGATTCGCCAACGATACAAACGGTTTCCCCCGGATTGACGTCGAAAGAAACGTTTTCAACGCCGACGACCGGTCCGTCCTTGGTCTGAAATTCGACCCGCAAGCCTTTAATTTGTGCAATTGGTTGGTCCAGCACCCCAGTCGTCCCCTTTTGGCGTTCTATTGCTCACCGCATCGATGGCAGTGTTTCAAGGTCGTGATGTAAGCTGATCGACGAACATTCGTCAAACCCATGAGACCGGTCTGGGGGAATTTTTGGATCCAAAGGCTTGCAATTTCCGCAAACTCTGTTTCGATACGCGCACTGGCCATCAGGGGGCATCAGGGGAATGGGACCAAGCGATAGCTGCTTTGCGGAAACGCAGCGCTGGCTTTTGCGCTCCTCATCCATGCCTCATGGTGGTACGACGAACCATCCGCAGTGATGCGGCAACAGGTCCGGTCCTTAAAGTCCGGCCACATAACACGAAGAGCACCGTTTCTGTGTTCGACAAGGAGAGTGTGAAATGAAAATCAAAACCCTATTGATGGGTGCTATTGCGTCTGCGGCGCTTGCCCCGGCAGCTTTTGCCGAACGCGGCGCAGATGGCCAGGTCAGCATCATTTACTGGCAGGCGCCGTCGATTCTGAACCCGTTCCTGTCGGGTGGTACAAAGGACGTAGAGGCCGCCTCTTTGGTCATTGAGCCGCTCGCCCGCTACGATCCCAACGGTCAGATGGTTCCCTTCCTCGCCGAAGAGATCCCGACGGTTGCTAACGGTGGCGTCAGCGAAGATCTGACCTCCATCACCTGGAAGATCAAATCCGGTCTCACCTGGTCCGATGGCACCCCGTTTACCTCGAAGGATGTGAAATTCACCTATGACTACTGCACCCACCCCGAAGGCGGCTGTGCGCAGGTCACCAAGTTCGAAGGCGTAACCTCGGTCGAAACCCCGGACGATCTGACCGTCAAGGTCACCTTCGAAGGCCCGACCCCCTTCCCCTATGGCCCCTTCGTTGGCGGTGAAAGCCCGATCATCCAGGCTGCTCAGTTCGCCGAGTGCCTGGGTGCAAAAGCGCCCGAGTGCACCGAGGCAAACTTCAACCCGATCGGCACCGGCCCGTTCGTCGTTGACGAATTCAAGCCGAACGACGTGATCACCTTCTCGGCAAACCCGAACTACCGTGACCCGGCGAAGCCTGCCTTCGGCAAGGTCCTGTTCAAGGGTGGTGGTGACGCAACCGCAGCCGGCCGTGCCGTGATGGAAACCGGCGAATTCGACTACGCCTGGAACCTGCAGCTGGCCCCCGATGTGATCGCACAGATGGAAGCAGGCGGCAAAGGCAAGGCCATCGCAGGCTTTGGTCCGCTGGTCGAGCGCCTGATGCTGAACAACACCAACCCCGATCCGGCGCTTGGCCCGGACGAGCGTTCCGTGGTGCGTCCGCACCCCTTCTTGGGCGACCCGGCCGTCTACAAGGCAATGTCCATGGCCATCGACCGGCCCCTGTTGGTGGAAATCGGTTACGGCAAAGCCGGCAAAGTGACCTGTAACTGGGTGCCTGCACCTGCGGTTTACGCGGCCGATATTCCGGGCTGTGAAGTCCAGGACATCGCTGGCGCCAACAAGATGCTGGACGATGCTGGCTACAAGGACACCAACGGTGACGGCGTTCGCGAGACCCCGGACGGCAAGCCAATGAAGATCCTGTACCAGACCTCGACCAACGCCGTGCGTCAGGACTTCCAGGCTCTGATCAAGCAGTGGTGGAGCGAGATCGGCATCGAAACCGAACTGCGCAACATCAACGCATCGGTCTTCTTTGGCGGTGACCCGGGCTCCCCGGATACCTTCCAGAAGTTCTATGCCGACGTTGAAATGTACGCCAACACCTTCAACGGTACCGACCCGCAGTCCTACTTTGGTAACGGCCTGTGCGACAAGGCACCGAGCCCCGCGTCCCAGTGGCAGGGTGAGAACATCTCCCGCTTCTGCGACGAGGAGTTCGACGCGCTGCACGCTGAGCTGACCAAGACCGCGGACGCTGCCAAGCGCGCCGAAATCGGCCAGCAGCTGAACACGATGATCTTCGAAAAAGGCGGCATGATCCCGCTGGTTCACCGTGGTCGTCTGTCCGGTCAGGCAAACTCCCTCGGTGGTCACGTCCTGAACGTCTGGGACAGCGAACTCTGGGATATCGCTGACTGGTACCGCATCAAGTAAGCGACCTTAGGTCCCTTGAGGCCCCGGTTCAGCGCCGGGGCCTCTTGCCATTTCCGTCCTGATCCGCTTTAGCGCGCCGGACAAATGGAGCATAGGCGGACCTTCCGCCGCTCTGCCCTGACACAAACGAAAATCCAAAGGCGCCTCACTGATGCTGACCTTTACAATCAGGCGACTGATCCTGTCAGTCCCGACGTTGCTGTTCATCAGCCTCGTTATCTTTATGCTGCTGGAGCTCGCCCCGGGCGACCCCATGGCACAGGTCCCCCTGACCGTTCCCCCTGAAGTCAAAGAAAAAATGCGCCAGGCGCTTGGTCTGGGCGAGCCTGCCTACATCCGGTTCTGGAAATGGCTTGTGCAGTTCTTCTGGATCGAGCCGCAGGTCATGATCGACCATTACTTTGGCACCAGTTTCTCCCAAGGCGATCTGCGCGTGATCTCATGGCAGACTCGCTCGCCGGTGATGGACATCGTGATCCAGCGTATGCCTCAGACCCTGTGGGTTGTCGGCACCGCATATGTGGTCGCCATCCTGATCGCCCTGCCTATCGGCATCTACTCCGCCTATCGCCAGTACAGCTGGTTCGACCAGATGGGCACATTCGTATCCATGGTTGGCTTTTCGGTGCCGCCGTTCTTCTCGGGTGTTTTGGTCATCGTGATCTTCTCGGTCCAACTTGGCTGGTTCCCCTCGATCTATGACACCACATTGGTGGTCGACAGCTGGGACAGCTTTGTCAAACAGCTGCAACAGATGATCATGCCAGTTATGGTGCTTGCCCTGCAGATCACCGCGCAGCTCAGCCGTTTCATGCGCGCCTCGATGCTGGACAACCTCAATCAGGACTACGTGCGCACCGCCCGCGCCAAGGGTCTCAGCGAGTATGTTGTCGTGATGGTTCACGTTCTGCGCAACTCGATGATCCCCGTGGTAACTGTCATTGCGCTTGGCATCCCGTCGATATTTGGCGGCGCAATCATCACAGAGCAGGTGTTCAAGGTGAACGGCATCGGCCAGCTTCTGATTGGCGCCATTCAGGCCAACGACCTGCCCATGGTGCAAACCCTGACCTTTATCTTTGCCGTGCTTATCGTGCTGTTCAATCTGATCGCCGATGTGCTTTACGGCATTCTTGACCCGAGGATTCGCTATGACTGATGCAGCCAAAGATAAGGCCGTACAGCACTCCAGCGTGCAGCAAGAATCCGACAAGCCCGCTCGTAGTCAGTGGCGCGACATCTGGGATCAGTTCAAATCCCACCGTGGTGCCCTGTTCGGCGGCTGTATGTTCCTGTTCATCTGTCTTGGCGTGATCGTGGGTCCCTTCGTCTACTGGAACGATGCGCAATTCGTTCCAACCGGGCGCGACTTCATCAAGCTGCGCGACATGCGCCCGATCTATCACATGCTGTGGGATCCCTCGGCCAAGATGGACTGGGCCTACCCTCTTGGCACCGACAATCTGGGCCGCGACACCCTCGCACGTCTGATGTTCGGTGGTCGCGTGTCTCTGGCGGTTGGCATGGCCGCGATGATCCTAGCCTTGCTGCTGGGCTCGCTCGTTGGCGTGATCGCAGGCTATTTCAAAAAGCTCGACGGCCTTTTGATGCGTCTGACTGACCTGTTCCTGGCCCTGCCCCTCTTGCCGATGATCCTGGTAGCCGCGGTTCTCTTCCGCGAAGCCCTGTCCAAAAGCATCGGCCCCGAGGGCGGCGTTTTCGTTCTGATCGTCTGCCTGATCGGCATCACCTCCTGGATGCCCACCGCGCGGATCGTGCGGGGCGATGTGCTGGCCATCAAGGAGCGCGAGTTCGTTCTGGCAGCTCGCTCCATCGGCACCACACCGCGCAGCATCATCACGCGCCACATCCTGCCAAACGTGCTGTCGCCCATCATGGTCTCGGCAACTCTGGGGATCGCAACCGCGATCATCACGGAATCGGCGCTGTCGTTCCTTGGTTTCGGCTTCCCGCCGGACTTCCCCACCTGGGGACGCCTCCTGAACGACGCGGTGGACCGCATGACGCTCTTCCCTGAGCGCGTTCTCTGGCCCGGCATCCTGATCTCGCTGACTGTTCTGAGCGTCAACTATCTTGGCGACGGCCTGCGCGATGCGCTGGATCCGCGAATCCGCGGACGTTAAGCGGGCCTAACCGGGCGAAACGCTTCCAACGTCCGCACATATTCAAATAAAAACATAACCTCCGGCCGCCCCAGTTGGACGGCCGGTTTGTTTTTCCAGCATTCCCCCGCCAGAACCTCCGTACCAGACCCCCATCTCGAAACGGGAAAGCTTCCCGCACACACACGCAAAAATCGCAGACCTTCCCCTTGTCCGGTCGGCTAATTCCCGCCATTTCGGGAAAAAGTTCCGATTTACCGATGGAGAACGTCATGTTCGAAACACTTGGTTTTGAAGAGACCACGGCCCGCGAGGCATCTGTTCTCTTCGCGCTTGGCATTGGTCTTGTCTTTGGCGTGCTGGCGCAGCTCACCAGCTTCTGCCTGCGCCGCACCATCACCGGCAGCGACCGCAGCCAGGCGGCCGGCGTCTGGGCGCTGGCCCTGGCGGTTGCAGTCCTTGGCACCCAAGGCGCCGTCTCACAGGGCTGGATCAGCTTTGAGGATCACCGTCTGCTGGCCGCTGATTTGCCGGTTCTGGCTGTTGTCACCGGAGGGCTGATGTTCGGCGCGGGCATGATCCTCACGCGCGGCTGTGTCTCCCGACTGATGGTGCTGAGCGGCACCGGCAACCTGCGCGCGCTTCTGGTGATTGCCGTCTTTGCCATCACCGCCCATGCCACCCTTAAAGGAATTCTGGCGCCGCTGCGCACAAGCCTAGGTTCGGTCACCCTTCCCCTGGGCGAAACGGCTTCTCTGGCGGCGCTGCCGGGCGGAGGCCTCGTCTGGGCCGCCCTGATTGCCATTGCCGCGCTGGTGGTCGCCCTGCGGTCTGGCAATCGCATCCCGGCCCTTGCGGGGGCAGCTGTCATCGGCCTCTTGGTGCCGCTGGCCTGGGTCGGCACAGGCTATGTTCTCTATGATGAATTCGACCCCATCGCGATGGAGAGCCTCTCGTTCACCGCGCCGTCAGCCGATTCGCTGTTCTACGTGGTCGCCTCAAGCGCCGTGTCCGGCAGCTTTGGAACCGGTCTTGTGGGCGGTGTGCTGGTCGGTGCACTGATCGCTGCGCTGATGACAGGCCGGTTCCAGTGGCAGAGCTTTGAAAGCCCTGCGCAAACCGGTCGCTACCTCTTCGGGGCAGTTCTGATGGGCGTCGGCGGTGTTCTGGCCGGAGGCTGCACCGTAGGCGCAGGCCTTGCAGGCGTTCCGACCCTTGGTGTGGCCGCCATTCTGGCGCTTGCCGCGATCATCCTCGGCGGCATCGCCACCCATGCTGCGCTCAATGCAGTTTCTTCCGGATCCGCCGCACAGCGAGCCACACCAGCGCCACAACCGGCAGAGTGATCAGCCCAGTCATCATCCCCTTGCTGAGCCCCACGGGCCCGGCGAGGGGATAGAGCGCGTAGGAGGCAAGGGAGACCGCGTAGTAGCTGATCGCAACAACGGACAGTCCCTCGACCGTGTGTTGCAGGCGCAAAGCGGTATCCGCCCGCCGGTCCATGCTCTCCAGCAGCGCCTGGTTCTGCGCGCTGCGCTCCACATCCACCCGGGTCCGAAGCAACTCCCCTGCTCTACGCGCCCGATCCGCCAGCGTCACCAGGCGTTTTTCGGTGGATTTCACCGTTCGCATCGCCGGCTCATACCGGCGCAGCATGAACTCTGAAAAGGTTTGGTAGCCCTCGAGCCGCTCTTCCCGCAACAGCTTGATCCGCTGGTTCACCAAGGCCTCATAGGCCCCGGTTGCGCCAAACCGAAAGGCGGCACGTGCCGCCATTGCTTCCAACTCGGCGGACACGGTCAGCAGATGCGACAGGGTCTGCTCTGCCGGCACGCTGCTGCCGGTCATTTCAACCATGATCTCGCTAAGATGCGTGTCAAGGTTGCCAATAGTCGGCGTAAGACTGCGCGCGCGGGAGAACCCCAGCATCGACATCGCACGATAGGTTTCGATCTCGCAGAGCCGTTGAATAATGCGTCCGATACGGCGGCTGCCGGTTTCCCGGTTCACAAAGGCAACAAAGCGCATATGCCCAGCCGGATCGATACGGAAATCCCCGGCGACAACCGCATTGTCATCCAGAACCCGCGACACAGCCATGCTCTCGGGGACAAGCCAGTCCTGCAGAATGGATTTGATAGCGGAGGTTTGCGGCCGTTCAAGAACCCGTACCATCAGGGAGGTGATCCGCTGCCCCGGTGCCTGCTCCAGCCAGTCCGCAGGGAATACCTCGAAATCCACGGGGTCAAAGGGGCGTTCGCTGACCCCATCGCTGTACAGGGTGTAGCTCACGAATTCGGTGTGCTGCTCCCACTTGAGCATGTGACGGCCCAGCTTGGCTGCGTGATGGGTGGCGCCCGGCTTGGGATGCGGCGCGCCGTGCCGATCAAGGAGATCCACAAGATGCGCAATGTCCAGGCTCCGGTCCCGATGCACCGCCTCCTCGGGCTGTTTGATCGCCAGGTAAACGACGGTACTGGGACAGGTCATTGTCGGGAAGGGCCGGGCGTGCAACTCATTGGCGAGCTGATAGCGCAACGGGTGATCCTGGATCGGGGGCATTGCGAGGCTCCTCTGCGGGTAGGCTGACCATAGACGAGGCGACACCCCCTGTAAAGAAGCGCATTAATTCAATAGCTTACAGGAATACAACGGCATACAGTTGCCGTACAACGGGCTATGACGAAAAAAGGCGCCCACGAAGGAGCGCCTTTTCAATCCGTTCTACCCTCAGGCAGATCAGTTGATTTTGGTCAGAAGGTCGTCCAGCGACTTCTTGGCATCGCCGTAGAACATGCGCGTGTTTTCCTTGTAGAACAGCGGGTTCTCGATGCCGGAATAGCCGGTGCCCTGACCGCGTTTGGAGACGAATACCTGCTTTGCCTTCCAGCATTCCAGAACCGGCATGCCGGCGATGGGGCTGTTCGGGTCTTCCTGTGCAGCAGGGTTCACAATGTCGTTGGAGCCAATGACGATGGCCACATCGGTATCCGGGAAATCCTCGTTGATCTCGTCCATTTCCAGAACGATGTCATAAGGCACCTTGGCCTCGGCCAGAAGCACGTTCATGTGCCCCGGCAGTCGGCCCGCAACAGGGTGGATCGCAAAACGAACCTCTTTGCCCTTAGCACGCAAACGGCGCGTCAGCTCTGCCACGTTGGACTGAGCCTGTGCAACAGCCATGCCGTAGCCCGGGATGATGATGATGCTGTCAGCCTCATCCAGCGCCTGTGCGACGCCGTCGGCGTCGATCGCGACCTGTTCGCCCTCGACCTCCATTGCCGGACCCGAAGTGCCACCAAAGCCGCCGAGGATCACTGAGATGAAAGAGCGATTCATCGCCTTACACATGATGTAAGAGAGGATCGCACCCGAAGAACCAACCAGCGCACCCACAACGATCAAAAGGTCATTACCAAGGGAGAAGCCGATCGCAGCGGCCGCCCAGCCCGAGTAGGAGTTCAGCATCGAGACAACCACCGGCATGTCGGCGCCGCCGATGCCCATGATCAGATGGTAGCCAATGAACAGCGCAGCCACGGTCAGGATCAGCAGCGGCAGAACCGAACCGGAGGAGAGGTACCAGATCAGGCACAGGAACGAGAGACCCGCCGCTCCTGCATTGAGCGCATGACCGCCCGGCAGCTTGGTCGCAGCCGATGTCACCCGGCCTGACAGCTTACCATAAGCAATCACCGACCCGGTAAAGGTCACAGCCCCGATCCAGATACCCAGCGAGGCTTCGACGCGCAGGATATTGATCTCGACCGCGTCCTTTTTGGCAAGAAGCGCAGCAAAACCTTCAAGCGACTTTTTCGCAGCCTCGTCCATGGCCAGAACATTGCCCAGTTCGAAATGTGCGTTGAAGCCCACGAAAACCGCGGCAAGACCGACCAGCGCATGCATGCCAGCCACAAGCTCTGGCATCTGGGTCATTTCGACCTTGCTTGCCAGTTGATAGCCGATCAGACCACCAGCAGCGATCAGCACCAGCGACAACAGCCAGAAGCCGGAGCCCGGCCCGATTAGCGTTGCGAAGACCGCAATTGCCATGCCGACAATGCCATACCAGACTGCGCGCTTTGCGCTTTCCTGCCCTGAAAGGCCGCCCAGCGAAAGGATGAAGAGCACAGCCGCGACCACATAGGCCGCTGTCGTAAATCCGTATTCCATCTACCTGTACTCCTTAGGATTTCTGGAACATGGCGAGCATGCGCCGTGTCACAAGGAAGCCGCCGAAAATATTGATCCCAGCCATGAAGACCGAGAGTGCCGCCAGCAGGATCACCAGGAAAGACCCAGAACCGATCTGCATCAGCGCACCCAGGATGATGATCGACGAGATCGCATTGGTCACAGCCATCAGCGGTGTGTGCAGGCTGTGCGCCACGCCCCAGATCACCTGGAAGCCAACAAAGACCGCCAGCACGAAGACGATGAAGTGCTGCATGAAACTGGCCGGAGCGACAAGACCCACGCCCAAGAGCAGCGCTGCGCCGACGGCCAGCAAGGTCACCTGTTGCTTGGTCTGCGCTTTGAACGCGGCGATCTCTTGCGCGCGCTTTTCCTCTGGCGTCAGTTCTTTGGGCGCCTCCGGTTTCTTCTGCGCTGCAATCGCCTGAACCTTTGGCGGCGGCGGTGGGAAGGTGATTTCCTTCTCGAAGGTGACGGTCGCCCCACGGATCACATCATCTTCCATGTTGTGCACGATCTGACCGTCCTTTTCGGGGGTCAGGTCGGTCATCATGTGACGGATGTTGGTGGCATAAAGGGTCGAAGACTGCGCCGCCATCCGGCTGGGGAAGTCGGTGTAGCCGATGATGGTCACGCCGTTGTCGGTGACGACCTTCTCGTCCATCACGGTGCCTTCGACGTTGCCGCCTTTTTCGGCTGCAAGGTCCACGATCACCGAGCCCGGCTTCATCGCCGCAACCATGTCCTCAAGCCACAGCTTGGGCGCTTCGCGGTTGGGGATCAGCGCGGTGGTGATCACGATATCCACTTCGGGCGCCAGCTCGCGGAACTTGGCCAACTGCGCTTCGCGGAACTCAGGGCTGGAAACAGAAGCGTAACCGCCAGTCGCCGCACCGTCCTGCTGTTCCTCTTCAAAGTCGAGATAGACGAACTCGGCGCCCATGGATTCGACCTGCTCGGCCACTTCGGGACGTACGTCAAATGCGTAGGTCACAGCGCCAAGGCTGGTGGAGGCACCAATGGCGGCCAGACCGGCAACGCCCGCGCCCACGACCAGAACCTTCGCCGGGGGCACCTTGCCCGCAGCAGTGATCTGACCGGTGAAGAAACGGCCAAAGTTGTTGCCCGCCTCGATCACGGCACGGTAGCCGGCGATGTTCGCCATCGAGGACAGCGCGTCCATCTTCTGCGCGCGGCTGATGCGCGGCACCATTTCCATGGCGATGACATTGGCACCCTTGGAACGGGCCAGTTCCAGGCCCTCTTCGTTGGCGCCCGGATTGAAGAAGGAGATCAGCGTCTTGCCCGCTGTCATCCGCTTCAGCTCGGTCTCGGTCGGGATGCGGACCTTGGCGACGATGTCGCAGGCCTTCCACAGAGCGGCCGGCGTCTTGATGATCTCGACCCCGGCCTCCTCGTAGGCGGCATCGCTGAAACCGGCCAGCTGACCTGCGCCGCTTTCGATGGCGCAGTCATAGCCCAGCTTCTGCAGCTGCCTGGCGGAGTCCGGCGTCATCGCGACGCGCGCCTCGCCCTTCATTACTTCTTTTGGTGTACCTATTTTCACCTTGTCGGTCCCCCTCGTCTTGCCCGTGCCAGCAAAGCACCGGGTACGGATCGCAAATATTTTGATTATCCTGCGCAATATTTTTGCGCAACCGTTTCGCCGCGTCGCCGCATCATTTTGCCGCGCCGCCGCATGAACTTTAGACCCAGCGGCGCACCTTTCCTTCGTATCTGGCCCAGTCCTGCCGGAACGTCCGTCGCATCCGGTTTTCCTCGGGTTCGATGAACCTTCGTTCGAGGATCCAGACAAAGATCGGCACCAGCGGCAAGGACAACACCGCGTCAAACCTGAGGATCAAACCGGTCAACACCAGAACGTCTCCAAGGTATATCGGGTTCCGGCTGCGGCTGAATATCCCCGATTGCACCAGATGGCTGGGCGTTTGATGCGGGATGATCGTTGTACGCTGGCGGCGCATCTCGACAACGGCGAGCAGCATCAACAGGATCCCGCCCCCAACCAGCAAACCGCCCGAAAAATCAGCCCAGGGCCCGCCAAAGCTGAGCCCATAGGACAAATGGCTGGCTTGCAGCCACGCCAACAAGACGCAGGCCAGCAGCCAAAGGGGAGGAAGATCAATCCAGCGCATCAGGGCCGCACCGTCACGATAACTGGAAGGAAACACAAGGTCATCCGGCGCAAACTCTCCTGATCCGGCCAATGGGTCCAGCCATTTGCACAATTTGGCAAACAAAAAAGGACAGAATGTCCAAAATGCTCCCAAAACGGCGATTCTGTTCCGGGACGCGGCATGATCCTGCACAATTCTACGGGTTTTCCTACGTATACTTTGGCATGCAAACAGGGGGTGCTATTCCCATTCCATTTCCTCGAACACGCGCCCCGCATTCTTGGTTGCCAGTTCCTCGAAGGTGTCCAGCATCTTCCAGCGTTCCTGATCCACGTAATAGGCGCCCGCGAGGTCTCCGCCCTCTTCGATATGGGCGCCGATCTTTTCCCGCAGGTCCTTGAGGTAGTCATAGGTATACCGCCGCACCTGGGCGAGATTCGTGGGATGGCCGTGGCCGGGAATCACGTATGTCGGGTTCAGAGGCTCCATCTTGGTCTCCCAGGTCTCAAGCCAGCAGGAGGTGCAGATCCCCTCAAAGATTGGCAACATGCGCTCATGAAAGGCAATATCGCCGGCGATCAGCATGTCCCACTGCGGCAGCCAGACCTGAGTGTCGCCCGGATCGTGAGCAGGACCCATGTGCATCACCTCAATCTCGACCCCGCCAAGGGTGCGGCTATAGCTGTCCTCGAAGCTGAGGTTCGGGGTCACGATGCGCGTACCTTCCGCCTTGTCGCGATTGTAGCGCTCCATGCCTTGCAGAATGAAATCCGCCTCTGCGGTAAAGGCTTCAATCGCATCCACATGGGCCAGGATATCGACCCCCTGGTCCACCCAGTAGGAGTTGCCCAGCATCGCGTGGCCCTGGCCATTTTCGTTGATCACCAGGACAACAGGCTGATCTGTGACGGCCTTGATTTCCTCATGCAGTGCAGCGGCAAGCCGGGCCGACGCGCCCCCATTGATGACGACCACACCTTCATCCGTCACGATGAAGGACAGGTTGTTGTTGTGGCCGGAGTTTTCATAAGTCGGCGGCGCGGTGGCGCCAATCGCCGAGAATACATGCGGGATGACCTCAACCGGCTTGGAGTAAAGCTCGGACTGCGGGTACTGGTCAGCAATGTCTTCGCTGGCAAAAGCGGCGCTCGCGCCAAACGCGGCGGCCAGCAGGCTGGTGAAAAATGGTTTCATGGTGTCCTCCCGAAATGGATGCGGAATAATTCACACTTATGAATATGATTGTAAATGGTCAGATGGAAAAAGAGCGATCGCTTTGAGCCACATCGGCACATGTGACGGGACGGCTTTCTTGCCCTGCCCCAACCGCACGTTAGGCTGCATGGGACTACGGGAGGACAGAAAGAATGACATCGCAGAACACGCAATCGCTGAAAGGCAAACATGCGCTGGTCACGGGAGGCGGCACCGGCATCGGCCTCGCCATCGCACGCGAACTGGCCGATCAGGGCGCCGAGGTCACGATTACCGGGCGCCGTCAGGAGGTGCTGGAGGAAGTCGCAACCACAGGCCTGCATCCGATGGCCATGGATGTGCGCAACGAGGACGACATTATCGCCAAGATCGAAGCCGCCGTTGCGGCCCGCGGACCCATCCAGATCTGCGTCGCCAATGCGGGCATCGCCGAGGGCAAGGCGGTGCACAAAACCTCGCTCGACTTCTGGCGCAACATGATGGCCACCAACCTTGACGGTGCTTTCCTGACCATCCGCGAAACACTCAAGTCCATGCGCACAACCGATTGGGGGCGGGTCATCACCGTTGCCTCTATCGCCGGGCTGCGGGGCCTCAAGGGCGGCGCCTGTTACTCGGCCAGCAAGCACGGCATGATCGGCCTCACCCGCGCGCTGAGCGAGGATTACATGGGCACACCCTTTACCTTCAACGCGATCTGCCCGGGCTACGTGGATACACCCATCGTCGAGCGCAATATCACCTCGATCTCGGCCCGCGCCGGGGTTAGCGAGGAAGAAGCGCTCAAGATGATGACCCATGCCAACCGGCACCAGCGCCTGATCGAACCCGAAGAGGTTGCGGCTGCGGCCATGTGGCTGGTGGGCCCAGGCTCACAGTCGATCAACGGGCAAACCATCCAGATTTCCGGCGGGCAGGTCTGATCCGCCACAAATCGCAACTCAACAAGCGCCGCCGAGGATCTTGGCGGCGTTTTCATGTCCAGAGAATCGATGGAGAAACATCTCTGGACAGATTTTTGAATATTGGATACAAAATTGTTCAAGCATGAAACATCAAGGCGCTCGCCTCGATTCTCCATATGAGGTTCCGATGACCGATTTTGCCGCCACCAAGGCCCTTTTCGACCTGCCCGAGGGCGTGATCTACCTCGATGGCAACTCTTTGGGCCCGCTCCCCAAGGCCGCCACGACGCGCGTGTCGACGATGATGACCGAGGAATGGGGCAAGATGCTGATCACCGGCTGGAACAAGGCGGGATGGATGCAGAAATCCACCGCGGTCGGCAATCGCATCGCCCGGCTGATCGGCGCCGAGACGGATCATGTAATCATGGGCGATACCCTGTCGATCAAGGTCTACCAGGCGGTCGCATCGGCACTGGAGATGAACAAGGGCCGCAAGGTGGTTCTGTCAGACAACGGCAACTTCCCCTCGGACCTTTACATCGTCGAAGGCCTGCTGAAGTCCCTTGGCGAGGAATACGAGCTGCGCGTGGTTGACCCCGAAGCCGTATCCGAGAATATCAACGAAGAAATCGCCGTTCTGATGCTGACCGAGGTGGATTATCGCACCGGGCGCAAGCATGACATGAAGGCCCTCACCGCCAAGGCCCATGACGTGGGCGCCCTGACCGTCTGGGATCTGGCCCATTCCGCAGGCGCCCTGCCGGTGGATCTGGCAGGCTGCAAGGCCGATTTCGCCGTGGGCTGCACCTACAAGTATCTCAACAGCGGCCCCGGCGGCCCGGCCTTCATCTATGTCGCGCCGCGCCATGCCGAAGTCGCCCGCCCGGCGCTGTCGGGCTGGCTCGGGCATGAGGCCCCCTTTGCCTTTGATCTGGACTATCGCCCGGGCCGTGGGATCGAACGGATGCGCGTTGGCACACCGCCGGTGATACAGCTTACCTCGCTTGAGGCCTCGATGGACATCTGGGACACGGTCGACATGCAAGCCCTGCGAGAAAAGTCGATCGCCCTGTGCAATCTTTTCATCGCCGAGGTCGAAGCCGCTTGTCCTCAGCTTGAGCTGGCCTCCCCGCGCGATGGCAGCCAGCGCGGCAGCCAGGTCTCATTCCGCTTCCACGAAGGGTATGCCGCCATGCAGGCGCTCATTGCACGCGGTGTAATCGGAGACTTCCGTGCCCCCGACATCATGCGCTTCGGCTTTACCCCTCTGTTCATCGACGAGGATGACGTGCGCGGCGCTGCCGCAATCCTGAAGGACGTTATGGACAATGCCCTGTGGGATTGCGCCGAGTACAAACAGCGCGCCGCTGTGACCTGACATGATCGGCACTGCCCATCACCTCCCCCTGTGCAGGCCATCAGGCTGGGTGGCGCTCTGGCGTCGCCTGGCCATGTGTGGCCGTCTAAATCGGAAGACCCTTTCCTTTCCCTGATGTATGCTACCCCAAGGAACAGGAAAGATCCGATGACCAAATGCCCAATCTCCACCCCCTTTGACCCGGCCGAGGACGGCGCCGAGATGTCCTTTGACGGGCGCATGTCCTATGGCGATTACCTGTCGCTTGGCACGATCCTAGACGCACAGAAGCCGCTCAGCGATGCTCATGACGAAATGCTGTTCATTATACAGCACCAGACAAGCGAACTGTGGATGCGCCTTGCGGTGCATGAACTGAACGGTGCGCGCGACTGCCTGCTGGCGGGCGATTCCCGCCCCGCATTCAAGATGCTCGCGCGTGTTGCGAGGATCTTCGAGCAACTGAACTCGGCCTGGGACGTGCTGCGCACCATGACGCCCTCGGATTATACCCATTTCCGGGACTCTCTTGGGCAAAGCTCGGGCTTCCAATCCCACCAGTACCGGCTGATCGAATTCATGCTGGGGAACCGCAATGTCGCGATGCTGCGCCCGCATGCCCATGATCCGGCGATCACAGCGCAACTTGAGGGCGAGCTGGCGCAACCTTCGCTCTATGATGTTGCGCTACGCATCCTGTCGAACACCATCGCCCTGCCTGAAGAGGTCACCAGCCGTGACGTTTCAAAGCCCTATCAGGCTCATGACGCAGTTCAAGAAGCATGGACCAGAGTCTATGAGACGCCTGAAACGCATTGGGAACTCTACGAACTGGCTGAAAAGCTTGTGGATTTCGAGGATTATTTCCGCCGCTGGCGCTTCAACCATGTCACCACCGTTGAGCGCGTCATAGGCTTCAAGCGGGGCACTGGCGGCACCGGCGGCGTCAGCTATCTCAAGCGAATGCTGGATGTGGAGCTGTTCCCCGAACTCTGGCATCTGCGCACCGAACTCTGAGGCAAGCGCACCGCTAATGCAGCCCTCCCGCCCGGCCTCTGGGTTCTAGCGAACCCCTCGCCCCTTGGGCCCGGCGCCGCGCCTTTGGCGCGGCGCCGGGCCCAAGGCTATAAACCGGCTCTGCAAAAGGCAGGGCAGGTTTCAGGCGCGGGAGCACCTGCCCCTTCCCTTTCCACAAGCCACTGACGCCAAAGACTCTAAGTTTGCAGTGCGCGCGCCATTAGAACGGCCAATTGCGCCACCTTTGTCCGATAGGTTTCATAATCCTCCGAGGTATGCTTGATGCCCTTGAGCGCCGCGCAGATGACCCCCGCAATTTCTGCAGCCTCACCGATTCCTTCCGGCAAGACCCGCATCTCCAACCACTTTGCGTAGACACCGGCCAGAGCAGCCTCGCCTTCCTGGATCGCCTCCGGCGCGACGCTCAGGCTGGCCTCGAACAGCTCCATGCCATGCGCCGACGACATCATGGTCTCCATCGTCTGCCCCCCGTGTTCTGCAAAGGCCTGCCCGAAACGATCGACCAAGGCCCCTTCTCGCTCCAGCGCCGCATGAACGTCTTCGACCGCTTGCGCATAATAGGCCTCTACCAATGCGGTAAAGATCGCCTCCTTGTTGCGAAAATGCAGATAGACCGCCGGACGGGACATTCCCGCACCCCGTGCTATGTCATCCATTGAGGTCTTGCGAAACCCGTAGGCCGAAAAGGCCTGCCAGGCGGACTGCAAAATGGTCTCGGCTTTGGGATCTGTAACACTACGAAGCATATCCAGTGAACTGACACTATCCGCCAATTTTGTCAATTGACACCCTGACAGATTAAGATCATTTTGTCAGAACATTCACAACCGAAGGTGAGCCCCATGCCAACCACGCTCAGGATCAACGGATCAAACCACGAGGTCGACCTGCCGCAGGACGTCCCCCTACTCTGGGTCTTGCGTGACGAAATCGGCCTCACCGGCACCAAATTCGGCTGCGGCGTTGCCGCCTGCGGGGCTTGCACCGTGCACATCGACGGGGTCGCAACCCGCTCCTGTCAGGTGGCGCTTGGTGATGTCTGGGGGGAGGTGACCACCATCGAGGGCGTCGGCACCCCTGACGCGATGGCCGTCCTCCAGCAGGCCTGGGTCGATCATCAGGTGGCCCAATGCGGCTATTGCCAGTCAGGCCAGATTATGCAGGCCGCCAGCCTGCTGGCCGAGAACCCAGCCCCAAGCGACGATGACATCGACTTTGCAATGCAGGGCAACCTCTGCCGCTGTGGCACCTACCCGCGCATGCGCGCTGCGATCCACGCCGCCGCCAAGATGATGCAGGAGGCATAAACCATGGCCAGCATCGGAAAAATCGCCCGCCGCAGCTTCCTCATTGGCTCTGCCGCCATCTTGGGTGGGGTGGCCTTTGGCACCTACAAATACCACCAGCCCGCGCCGAACCCGCTGACACCCAAGGATAGCCAGACCGCGCTCAATCCTTTCGTCATGGTGGATCAATCCGGGGTGACGCTGGTGGCCCCGCGCGCCGAGATGGGCCAGGGCGTTGAAACCTCCTGGGTCGCACTGATTGCCGAGGAACTGGATGTACGTCCCGAGGCGGTCAAGGTGATCCACGGCCCCGCCGCCAAGGCCTATTACAACAGCGCCATGATGGCCGAGGCCCTGCCCGGTCGCGGCTATGACGCCAGCAATTTCCAGCACTCGTTGGGGCAGATCGTCGGCCATATGTCCAAGTTTCTGGACCTGCAAGTGACCGGTGGCTCCTCTTCGATGAAAGACGGGTTCGAACGGATGCGGATGGCCGGTGCCACCGCGCGCGAAACCCTGAAAGAAGCCGCCGCGCAGCGCCTTGGCACCTCTCGGGCGCTGCTGAGCACCGAGGACGGCCATGTGATCGCCCCAGACGGCAGCCGGATCGCCTATACCGATCTGGCGGTCGAGGCCGCCGGGCTTGAGCCGCAGGAGGCCGAGCTGCGCCCTGCCTCCCAGTGGAAATACGTCGGCAAGGACATGCCGCGCCTCGATATGGTGGCCAAGGTCACCGGAACGGCGGGCTTTGGTGTCGACGTGCGCCTTGAAGGTATGAAATTCGCCGCCATCCGGCAAAGCCCCCATTTTGGCGTCGGCAAGACTTCCTTTGATGCCAGTGCGGCTGAAGGCATGCCGGGCGTCGAAAAGGTGCTGGATCTCGGGGATGCCGTGGCAGTGGTTGCGACGAACACATGGCTCGCCCAGCAGGCCGTGGATGCAATAGACATCACATGGGAGCCTGCACCCTACCCCGAAACCACCGATGCCATCTTTGCCAAGATCGAAAAGGCCTTTGACGATAGCCCAAACTCGACCATGCGCGATGATGGCGATGTCGAAAGCCTGCCCGAGGGCGCCGAGGTGATCGAGGCCGAATACCGCCTGCCCTACCTCGCCCATGCCACCATGGAGCCGATGAACGCCACCGCGCTTTACACCGGTGATGCCCTGCAGATCTGGGCGCCCAACCAGGGGCCGACTGTGGTCCAGAAATCCGCCGCCAAGATCGCAGGTTTGCCGAAAGAGGCGGTCGAGGTTCACACCACATACCTTGGCGGCGGCTTTGGTCGCAGAATCGAGATCGACTATGCAAACCGCGCCGTTCAGGTGGCCATGCAGATGCGCGGCACGCCCGTGCAGCTGACCTGGAGCCGTGAAGAGGACATGACCCATGACTTCTACCGCCCCGGCGCCATTGCCCGCTATCGCGCGGCGGTGAAGGACGGCAAGGCGGTGATGGTGCACGGCAAGATCGCCGCGCAGTCCACCACGGTGGAGGGCGCGGGCCGCATGCTGGGCCTGCCCATGTCGGGGCCGGACAAGGGTCATGTGGATGCGGCCTTCAACCAGCCGCTGGCGATCCCGAATTTCCGCGTCGAGGGCTATCTTGTGAAGCCGATGGTGCCGGTCGGCTTCTGGCGCTCGGTCGCGGCCTCCTTCAACGGCTTCTTCTCGGACACCATCCTGGATGAAATGGCCCATGCCGCAGGCCGCGACCCGCTGGAGTTCCGGCTGGAACTGGCCCGCGCCGAATGGGAGCCTGCGGCACAGGTGCTGGAAAAGGTCCGCGATATGTCCGGCTGGACCGGGAAAACGCCGGATGGCGTCGGGCGCGGCGTCGCGCTGGCCTATAGTTTCGGCACCCCCGTGGCCGAGGTGATCGAGGTGGTGGACGCGGACGGCCAGATCCGCATCAACAAGGCCTGGATCGCCGCCGACATCGGCCTGGCCGTGGATCCCCGCAACGTGGAGGCACAGCTGTTCAGCGGCCTCGCCTATGGTCTGTCAGCCGCCTGTTTCGGCGAGATCACCTTTACAGGTGGCGCGGTGGAGCAGCAGAACTTCCCCGACTACGAGGCGATGCGCATGCATACCATGCCAGCGGTCGAGGTCGCAGTGTTGCAGAACCAGACCCACATGGGCGGCGCGGGCGAGCCCGGCACCCCCCCGGCAGCCCCGGCACTGGCCAATGCGCTGTTCGACCTCACCGGCAAACGCGCCCGCAGCCTGCCCTTGATGCATGAGTTCGATCTGCTGGTTTGATCCGGCGAGGCGAGACTATGAACAAGAAGAGCCCGCCGCTGACCCGGCGGGCTTTTTCTTTGCGCTAGCCTTGTTGGTCGACAATAAGGACGACGCGGACCTCCGAGAACTTGCCAATTAGCGGCTTTGAAGCATGTTAAACGAGCGGATTGCCAATGGGAAAAGCCCCCAAAGAGTCGCGGCGGCCAACAGTGGTGGCCCAAGTAAGGCTCCGACTAACAACCATACACCGCCCTGGATTATGCCGAACCAAGCGCCACTTGCCACGAACAAGATCAACCAAATCACAAAGATCAAGAGGCCAACGTTGAAGGCAAGTCGTCGGCATTCATTCTGCGTCGGCTTGCGCTGCTGGCGGCCAAAGAACGTAAGACCCAAGGGAATTGGCGCAAAGACGAATGGGAATACCATCAACCCAATCTGAGTGATGGTTCCTGCAAGGCCCAATCTCGCCAAAGGGACGCCACGAGGTTTATCAAGCGAGTAGTGGATCAAGGAAGACAGCATGAAGGCAATGATGATCCCCAAGACCAACAAAAGAACGTAATAGATTGTGTATCGACCCATACACTATTGATAGTTGGCAAGACCGATGGAAACAAGCTTTGGCACCCGTCACTTTGGGCTCAAAGCGGACCAGTTCGATTGGGAGGGGATATTTCGTTCACCCTCTCCCCCCACGTTCGACTGAGACGAGCTCCCGATCAGGCAGACTTCTGCAACGGTTTTGGACGCGCGCCATCCGCCCAGTCGCGCACGGCTTCGCCAAAGGCCTGGAACAGCGGGCGCGACACGGGGTCGTTGGCCGCATCCCACTCCGGGTGCCATTGCACGGCCATGGTAAAGCCGGGGGCATCCTTGACGTAGATCGCCTCGGGCGTGCCGTCGGGGGCGTGGCCGTCGATCACAATCCGCGCGCCGGGGTGTTTGATCCCCTGCCCGTGCAGCGTGTTGGTCATCACCTCATCGGCACCGAACAGGCGGTGGAAGACGCCGCCCGTGGTCAGTTTCACCGAATGGCGCAGGGCGAATTTTTCCTCGAGCGTGCCATCGGGAGGCATGCGGTGGTTCATCCGGCCCGGCAGATCGCGAATTTCGGGGTAAAGCGTGCCGCCCATGGCCACGTTCACCTCCTGAAAGCCGCGGCAGATGCCAAGGAAGGGCTGGCCCCGCTCGACGCAGGCGCGTACCAGTGGCAGGGCGATGGCGTCGCGGGCGCGATCAAAGGCGCCGTGGGCCTCGGTCTCTGCCTCACCGTACTCATTTGGGTGCACGTTCGGGCGCCCGCCGGTCAGCAGGAAGCCGTCAAAGCTCTCAAGCAGTTCTTCCACCGAGACAAAGCGCGGATCGGAGGGGATCAGAAGCGGCATGCAGCCGGAAACTTCGGCCACCGCTTCGGAGTTCATCGTCCCACCTGCGTGGGCCGGATACTGATCGTTGATCAGATAGGAGTTGCCGATAATGCCAACTTTGGGCCGCGCCATGATCTACTCGCAAAAGTCTGTTGAAGTTGAGAAAATCTACCGAGGCTTTGCCTCTCGTTCAACTCGACAGCATGGCGCAGGCGCTTGTTCAGCCCCGCACAGGGCATGTAGCGGTGAATCTTAAGGCATTCATGCTATAGCCCCAACAACGACAAGGCCCGCACGCAGGCTGCGCACGGGCCGCTCTTTCGCTTGATGTGGGGGATCAGGCCTCGCCCACCAGCCCGACAGCCTCGATCCCGGCGAGGGCAGCGGCAGCGTCATTGTCCGAGGTGTCGCCAGTCACACCAACCGCGCCCAGCACGGTGCCCTTCTTGTCGCGGAGCAGAACCCCACCCGGCACCGGCACGACCTGACCGCCATAGACACCGTTTACAGCGGCCATGAAATAGGCCTGCTGCTCGGCGCGGGCCATCTGGGCGCTGCCGGACATGCCCAGCATCACCGCGCCATAGGCTTTGCCGTGGGCAATGGCAAAACGTCCCGGCGCCGCGCCATCTTCACGTTCAAAGGCCTGCACATGGCCGCCCGCATCCAGCACCACAACCGACAGGGGTTTGAGGTCCATCTCGCGGCCCTTTTCCAGGGCCTTGCGAATGATTGTGCGTGCGCGTCTGAGTGAGATCGTCATCTCCGGTTTCCTTCCGTTGAAGTATGTCTATCGAGATCGGTCAAAGAAAAGGACCGCAGGCAGGCTGCGGTCCGTTGGTGTGGTTTTACCCGGCGGCCTTCAGTTCCAGGCGGCGGGCGTGCAGCACCGGTTCGGTATAGCCCGAGGGCTGAATGCGACCCTTGAAGACCAGATCGCAGGCGGCCTGGAAGGCGATGCCGTCAAAGCCGGGCGCCATGGGGCGGTAGGCGGGATCGCCCGCGTTCTGTTCATCCACCACAGCGGCCATCTTTTGCATCGCAGCCATGACCTGTTCTTCGGAGACAACGCCATGGTGCAGCCAGTTGGCCAGCGCCTGAGAAGAAATCCGGCAGGTCGCGCGGTCTTCCATCAGGCCCACATCGTTGATGTCCGGCACTTTCGAGCAGCCAACGCCCTGATCGACCCAGCGCACCACATAGCCAAGGATGCCTTGCGCGTTGTTTTCGATCTCGTTGGCAATTTCGGCGTCCGACAGGTTCTGCCCTTCCATCACCGGGATGGTCAGCAGGTCCGCAAGCGTGCCACGCGCACCGCCTGCCTTCAGTTCATCCTGGCGCGCCAGCACGTCCACTTTGTGGTAGTGCGTTGCATGCAGGGTCGCGGCGGTCGGGGACGGCACCCAGGCACAGGTCGCACCAGATTGGGGATGGCCGATCTTGGCCTCCAGCATTTCGCCCATGCGATCGGGCATGGCCCACATGCCCTTGCCGATCTGCGCGCGCCCTTTGAGGCCGCAAGCCAAGCCGATATCGACGTTGCGATCCTCATAGGAGGCAATCCAGGGGGTCGATTTCATCTCGCCCTTGCGTAGCATTGGCCCCGCTTCCATCGAGGTGTGGATCTCATCGCCGGTGCGATCCAGGAAGCCGGTATTGATAAAGGCCACGCGGGATTTGGCGGCGCGGATGCATTCCTTGAGGTTCGCAGAGGTGCGGCGCTCTTCGTCCATGATGCCGATCTTGACGGTGTTGCGCGGCAGGCCCAGCGCATCTTCGACGTGATCAAAGATGCGCACCGCAAAAGCGACCTCTTCGGGGCCGTGCATCTTGGGCTTCACCACGTAGACCGATCCGTGGGTTGAGTTGCCGCCCTCGGATTTCAGGTCATGCATGGCGATCAGCACTGTGATCATCGCGTCAAGGAAGCCTTCGCCCGCCTCCCGGCCTTCATTATCCAGCACTGCTGGGTTGGTCATCAGGTGGCCGACGTTGCGGATCAGCAAAAGCGAGCGGCCTTTCAGCGTTGCAGGCTCACCGGCAGGGGTCGTGTAGGAGATGTCATTGTTCAGAACACGGGTGAAGGTCTTGCCACCCTTGCTGACTTCCTCAGCCAGATCCCGCTTCATCAGGCCCAGCCAGTTGGAATAGGCCTGCACCTTGTCCGCAGCATCAACGCAGGCGACAGAGTCCTCGCAGTCCATGATGGTGGAAAGCGCGGACTCCAGGGTGATGTCGTTAATGCCCGCGCGGTCGTCCTTGCCGATATTGCCAGAGGCATCAATCTCGACGATGGCGTGCAACCCGTTGTTCTTGAGGAACACGCGCGAGGGAGCAGAAACCGCGCCCGCATAGCCTGCGAATTGACCGGCATCCTTCAAGGCGGGCACAAGGGCGCCGTCGGCGACCGACAAACCATCGATATCCGCCCAGGACCCAGAGGCCAGTGGGAAGGTTTCATCAAGGAAGGCACGTCCCCAAGCAATCACGCGCGCTCCGCGCGCCGCATCATAGCCACCACCGGCAGGCAGATCGCCCATGGCATCGGTGCCATAAAGCGCATCATAAAGAGAGCCCCAACGGGCATTTGCTGCATTGAGGGCAAAGCGCGCATTGGTAATCGGCACGACCAACTGCGGCCCGGGCGTCAGCGCGATCTCGGGATCGACGTTCGCGGTCTCCACCTCAAAGTCACCTCCCTCGGGCACGAGATAGCCAATCTCTTTCAGGAAGGCGGTGTAGGCCTCGGCATCATGAGGCTGGCCGCGACGCTCAAGGTGCCATGCGTCGATGCGGCCCTGAAACTCCTCGCGTTTGGACAAAAGGGCGCGGTTCTCATCCCCCATGCCGTTCACCAACCCTGACAGCCCTCCCCAAAAGGCCTCCGAACTGACGTCGGTCCCGGGCAAAGCCTTGGTTTCGATGAAGTCAGCCAACTCGGATGCGACCTGCATCCCGTGAATGTCTTTCATGTCGGACATGGGCTCTTTTTCCTCCGAGGTGATCCGTAGCTGTTTCCCCGATACAGGAAAAGTTTCCTATCGGCAACAATTGTGGTCAATTTTCCTGACCAATTCACCCAAGGGTGTTTCAAATCTTCTTTGCAGGTCGCGTCTTAGCCGCGCCACGACAGCGCACAGAGCAATAGATCACATGCTCCCAATCGCGCGCCCACTTGCGTCGCCAGGTGAAGGGGCGCATGCAGACCGGGCAGATTTTGCTCGGCAATTCGGATTTCTTGCGCATCCGTGCCATCAGAAATCAAAGCTCATCTGGGCAGACCTTTTGGCTGCGCTTTTGCCCGATCTGCCGCGACGGGAAGGTGATTTGCGGCTGGCGTGTTTCTGCACGATGCGCTGCGCCACAGGGCGAAACCCGTCCGATCGGCGCACGGCCCAGACCGCGTCACGGGCCGCGCGTGCCGCAGCTTTCACATCTACGATCGGTTCGGGGTATCTGCGCCCCAGAAGCTGACCCGCCCCATCCCATTTCCAAGGCTCCTGCAGGAACTGATCCGGGACCGCGCTCAGCTCTGGCAGCCACTGGCGTGTAAAGGCTCCGGCCCGGTCCTGATCCAGCCCTTGCTTCACGGGATTGTAGATACGGATCGTGTTCATTCCAGTGGTACCGGACTGCATCTGCACCTGGCTCCAGTGAATGCCCGGCTCGTAATCCGTGAACATTCGCGCCAGATGATGCCCGGAGCTGCGCCAATCGAGCCATAGGTGATAGGAGGCCACCGACATCACCATGGCCCGCATCCTAAAGTTCAGCCAGCCCGTCGCCCTGAGCGAGCGCATGCAGGCATCGACAAAGGGCATTCCCGTCTCGCCCGCCTGCCAAGCCTCTAGCCGCGCCTGATCGGGCTCGGTCGGGCGTAGCCCTTCATAAGCAGGATGCAGACAACGGTGTTCGATATCGGGCTGATCCTCCAGCTTTTGCATGAAGTGATCGCGCCAGGCCAGCCGCGCCTGAAAGGACTTGAGCGACCCTGACCAGCCGCCGTGCCGCCCCCTTTCCTGCTGCCTGCGTGTGGCCTGCACTGCCTCGCGTACCGAAAGGGTTCCCAACGCCAGATGCGGCGACAGGCGCGAACAGGCCCGAGCCCCCTCCAGCGGCGACGACATGGCGCGCCGGTAGGGCTGGCCGCGATACTCCAGAAAACTCATCAGACAGTCACGGCCCGCGCGACGCCCTCCGGGCTGCGGCTTGCGGATCCCATCGGCATCGAGTCCCAGATCGGCGGGTGTTGGACAGGGCGCGCTTTGCGCTGTAACGGCCTCAATCCGCATTGGCGCGGACAGGCACGGCTCTTTCATGAAGCGGTCTCGCGTGGACTGCCAGCCGCTTCGCGCTGCAAGACGGCGCACCACCCCACATTGCGGAACCTCGATCCAAGGCAGACCGCGCCCGCGCGCCCAAGCCGCAACACGCTTGTCCCGCGCATAGGTCCAAGCGTTGCCGGTTTCCTCGTGACTGACCAAACGCAGGCAGCGGTGCTGCTCAACCAGGTCATCCAGCACAGCGACCGCATCGCCAGTCCGCACCACCAGATCCGCACCGCGCTTTTGCAGGGACAGACGCAGATCCCGCAGGCTTTCCTCTAGAAAGCGATACTGACGAAAGGAGGCATCCGGCTGCCGCCACAGGTCGGGTTCCACAATGTATAGGCACAGGATCGGTTCATCAAAAGAGATCACCCGGTCCAAGGCCGGGTGATCATCAACGCGCAGGTCGCGCTTGAACCACAAGATCGAAGTCATGCGACATCAGATAAGCGCCGCACGCGCATAGTCAAAAGATGTGTCTCAGGCGCGCTTGCGCCGCCATGCGGCAAACCCGCCAAGCGCCCCCAGAAGCAACAGGCCAGAGGCCGGGATCGGCACGGGCGCGGCATCAAAGGTCACCTCGCTTAGCATGATCCAACTGCTGTTCTGAGCGAAGATATCAAAGACCAGGGTATTTGTAGGCGCCACCGAAGCAAGATTGATCGTATGCGCAATCGGCGCGCTTCCGCCCGGGTCAGTCACATAGGATAAGAAGCTGTCGTTCACTTCAATCTTCTGCGGCGTTCTCACCCCACCAGTGCCATTGGAGTCATCGAAGTGAAAAGTGACGCTGGTAAAATCCCAAACCTGGCCGAAAAAGAAGCTGATCCGTGGCGAAATACTAACCCACCCGACGTAGGGACCAGGCGTAGAGTTCCAGTTCTGGGTCGCGATCACGCCGTCGGTCAGATCCCCGACGCCACCGCTGAGAAACGCCTTGCTGGTCGTCGTCGGCGCGCCGGGCGCGTTGTAGGAGTCGTCCCAGTAAGTGTAACTACCGGTTTCGCCGTTCTGCATGGAATAGCTGACTGGGCTGACCGAAGCCGCGCTGACAGCAGCGCCGGACAAACACAGCGCAGCGGCAGCAAAGATGGCAGTCTTTGGCATTGCAATAACCTTTCGTGAAACAAGGAGCGAATAATTTTATTAAACAGTATTAACGCGTCTATCGCCAAAGAGATTCGTGACGATTCCCGCTATCGTGGTGATGTTTGCGAAAACATTGGCCACAAAACAATCCATGCGTGTCCCTCTGGTCACCCGGCTCCTTCCTCGCTAACTGATAGGGCAAAGGAGAAATGCCATGACCGACAGCGCCCAACAGACGTTTTACCTCAAGGATTACGCGCCCTTCCCCTTCACGGTTGAGAGTGTCGAACTGATCTTCAAGCTGGCGCCCAGCGCAACGCGCGTGCTGAGCAAGATCCGCTTTGCTCCGCGTCCGGGCGCGGCAACTGGCCAGCTGTTCCTGCATGGGGAAGAGCTGAAGCTGATCCGCGCTGCAATCGACGGCAACGAGGTGACGCCCACCCTGACGGCGGAAGGGCTGACCTGTGATGCACCGGACCGCCCCTTCACCTGGGAGGCCGAAGTCGAGATCGACCCGAAAGGCAACACCGCGCTCGAAGGGCTCTACATGTCAAACGGCATGTATTGCACCCAGTGTGAGGCCGAAGGCTTTCGCAAGATCACCTATTACCCTGACCGCCCCGACGTGATGTCCACCTTCAAGGTGCGCATTGAAGGGCAGGAAAAGGTGTTGCTTACAAACGGCAACCCGACCGGCAGCGGTGATGGTTGGGCCGAATGGCATGATCCCTGGCCCAAGCCGGCTTATCTGTTTGCACTGGTGGCAGGCGACCTTGTGAACCACCCCGACAGGTTCACCACCAAATCCGGCAAGGACGTGGAACTGAACATCTGGGTCCGCCCCGGCGACGAGGGGAAATGCGCCTTTGGCATGGAAGCGCTGAAAAAATCCATGAAATGGGACGAGGATGTCTACGGGCGCGAATACGATCTGGATATCTTCAACATCGTGGCCGTCGATGACTTCAACATGGGCGCGATGGAGAACAAGGGTCTCAATATCTTCAACTCCTCCTGCGTGCTGGCCTCGCCCGACACCTCGACCGATGCCAACTATGAGCGGATCGAGGCGATCATCGCCCATGAGTATTTCCACAACTGGACCGGCAACCGCATCACCTGCCGCGACTGGTTCCAGCTGTGCCTGAAAGAAGGGCTAACCGTCTTCCGCGACGCGCAGTTCACTTCTGACATGCGCTCGGCCCCGGTAAAACGGATCTCCGATGTGATCGATCTGCGCGCGCGCCAGTTTCCCGAGGACGGAGGCCCCCTCGCCCATCCACCGCGCCCGGAACAGTTCCAGGAGATCAACAACTTCTACACCGCCACCGTCTACGAAAAAGGCGCCGAGGTGATCGGGATGCTCAAGCGGCTGGTGGGGGATGAAGGCTATTCAAAGGCGCTGGATCTCTACTTTGAGCGTCACGACGGGCAGGCCTGCACCATCGAGGACTGGCTCAAGGTGTTCGAAGACGCCACCGGCCGGGATCTGACCCAGTTCAAGCTCTGGTACAGCCAGGCGGGCACCCCACGCCTGAGCGTCGAGGAAAGCTACGCCGACGGCACCTATACGCTGACCTTTGAACAAAAGACCGCGCCCACGCCCGGCCAGCCCGACAAGGCGCCCCGCGTGATCCCCATCGCCGTTGGTCTTCTGGGGCCCAATGGAGACGAGGTGCTGCCAACCCAGGTGCTGGAGATGACCGAAGCAAAGCAGAGCTTCAGCTTCGAGGGCCTTGCGGCGAAACCCGTACCTTCGATCCTGCGGGAATTCTCGGCGCCGGTGATCCTGGAACGCGAGACGACCAACGCCGAACGCGCCTTCCTGCTGGCCCATGACACCGATCCCTTCAACCGATGGGAAGCGGGCAATGCGCTGGCCCGCGAGGCGCGCGTTGACATGATCCTCGAAAGCGCAGCGCCCGATGCGGACTATCTCGATGCGCTGCAGAAACTCTTGCGGGACGACGAACTGGACCCGGCGTTCCGTGCGCTGGTTCTGTCGCCTCCAAGCCAGTCGGACATTGCCCAGACCTTGTTCGAGCGTGGCCATGTGCCCGATCCGCAAAAGATCTACGACGCGTCAGAAACCTTTGCGCAGACCCTGGCCGAACAGTTGGCAGATACGCTGCCCCGCCTTTATGCCGCCACAACGGTCGACGGCGCCTACAGCCCCGATGCCACCAGCACCGGCAAGCGGGACCTCAACGGGCGCATCCTGTCCTTGCTGACGCGGATTGATGGTGGGCAGCAGGCCGCGCGCCAGTACGAGGCCGCCGACAACATGACCCAGCAGTACACCGCGCTCGCTTGCCTTTTGAAAGCAGAGAAAGGCACGGCGCAGTCGCAGGCCTTCTATGAGCAGTGGAAGGACGACCGGCTGGTGATGGACAAGTGGTTCGCCCTGCAGATCGCCACCGCCGCCCCCGAAGCCGCTGCAAAGGTTGCCCGGGATCTGACCGGACATGCGCTGTTCACGCTGAAGAACCCCAACCGGTTCCGCGCCGTCATGGGGGCGCTGGCAGGCAATCACGCGGGCTTCCACCACCAATCCGGCGCGGGTTATCGCCTCTTGGCCGAGAACCTCATTGCGCTGGACAGTCTTAACCCGCAGACCACTGCCCGCATGTGTGCCGCTTTCCAGACCTGGAAACGCTATGATGTGAACCGACAGGGCCTGATCCGCGCCGAATTGCAGCGGATCGCAGGCACCGAGGGGCTGAGCCGCGACACGACCGAAATGGTCAGCCGGATCCTTGATGCCTGATCCGGGCGACATCAAGGAAAGCAATCCTCCCCTGCCTGCAGCAGACTATCGTTTTCGCAGGCAGGGACGCTCTTTGGCGCTAGCGCTGGCTCTGGCCGCCTGGCTATTGGCCCTGGCAGCTCTGGCGATCTTTGCGCAGGCCAGTCTCTGGCTGATTGCACTTCTTGGCCTGCCCACCCTGCCCGGCCTTTACGAGTTGGGGAAGAATCCGCAGTCCGGATTGGATTTGACGGAAGACAGGTTGAGCTGGTTCACTGGATCCCTACAGGGCGCAGTCCCGGTCTCTCAGATCGCGCGGCTACGGCTCGATACGCGACTGGATCTGTCGGTGCGCGCGACACTCATCCTGACATCGGGTGACAAACTGCGCCTGCCTCTGCCCGCGACCCCGCCGGTCGAAGCGCTTACGCAGGCGTTGGACGCCCGGGGAATCCCACACGAGCGACATCATTTTTCTCTTTTTTAGTCATATTTTATGGGTTCAGGCCACAAACTAACCCTTTTCGCGGTGGCTACGTCTAATTCCCCAAATTGGCACCTTCCATACCTCAGAGCTGCCATGTTTGCGCCGCAAAACCTGATCACGTTGCAAGACAGCTAAGCAGTGCGAAACGTGCAGGGAACAAGAATGCCAAGACCCTCTTTTCCGTTTATGGAGATCCTGTCCCGTCTTCCGGCGGCCTTTGCGATCGGGCAAAAGCCGCGACGGGAAGCGTCAGGCCTTCCGATCGGAGCACCGCGTGCGGCCAGCGCAGATTGGCCAAGGCCGGAAGAGTGCCTTTCGATCTCCGTTCGCACCGAAAGCGAAGAGGACGCTGCCTGCAGCGCCCTTCAGGAAGAGGGCCAGTTCCTCGCCCGGCAGGAACGTTGGCAGGAGTTGTCCGAACGGCTCGCTGCCGCAGACGCTGCCAGCCACAGCACGCCCTGCGGAATGCCCGAAGCTGAGCTATTGGCCTATGGCGCCCGTGCCGATGTCGTCAACGCCGTCGAACATGCTCTCAGCGATGGGGCTCCCTGGGATCAAAGACAGCTGATCGATGGCATCATGGCCCTCGAGGCGATCCGAAAGGATCATCGCAGTGACCCCTACCTCACGGCACTGATCGCATTTGCGCATATCGACATCGGCTGGCTTTGGCGCGGACCTGGGCTGGAAGAGCCCCCGTCGCGGGTCCACCTGCGCCGCTGCGCTGCGCATTTTGAGAGGGCCAGAGTGCTACTGGCGAAACTGTCGGATCAACCTAGCGACAGCGCCTTCCTCGCCGCTGCGGATTGCTCCCTCTTCTCCGCCCAAAAGGCTGGTACCCTACATGTGGCCGATGCCTATGCGCGGCTAATAGATCTAGCGCCGCGAAACCACCGCCCCATGCGGGCGCTTGGGCTTCAAATGCTGCCACGCTGCTCTGGCTCATATGCGGCGCTGGAGCTGGAGGCACGGCGCACAGCTGCACGGACCGAAGACATCTGGGGCGCGGGAGGCTACACTTGGGTCTACTTCGATGCCCTAACGACGGACCCTGAGGCCAGCGGACATGTGGATACAAAGTTTTTCGTGGATGGCCTGCGAGACATTCTGAACCATGTCCCGTCACAGGCCATGGCGAACCTGCTAAGCGCATATTGCGCCGTGGCCTTGGGCGGGGCGCAACTGAACGGCAAATCGGCCCGAACCCCCCGCGAAGAGATCGCAACCGCCGCAGACTGGCTGATCCGGGACCATCTGCGCGAGGTGCACCCTTTGATCTGGGCCCATGCCGGACAGGGATTTGACAATAACGCCCGCGTCAAGTCGCTGCGGCGGTTCTCGGCACGCGGGCAGGCCCAGGCCACCGAGTTCATTGCGCAGATCTTCCGCGAAGAGCTCTCGCGCGGACAAAAGATCGCCATTTCGCCAGACGGGCTTCACATGTCAGCCGGATAAGGCAAGTTTTCTGACAAAGACCGCCCCTCCAAGTGTTTTGCCTCTTGCGGTCCGGGTCAGAAGCTCACCGCCTAGGATCAGGCTGTCCGGTTTGAGCCCAGTCCACCGAGCGAGCAGTTGCAGCACTTTGCAACCGCAGCAAAATAGCGCAAGACAGTCCACGGCCCTAACCGAACATCAAGACGCTCTGTGGTGAACGGCCGCTCTTGAACAAAATGATCACGTCGAGCACATCACGATGCGATACCTACCCCGCTTGCAATCTGTGTAAGATCTGCAATAAGCCCCACCATCCGGTCGCAGCCTACCCGGACATCAAAACAAGGGCCCCAAAATGAAAACACTTGTCATCTGCTCGGGCGGACTCGATTCCGTGTCGCTTGCACATATCACCGCTGATGAGCATGAGCTCACCCGGCTTGTTTCCTTCGACTATGGCCAACGCCACCGCAAGGAGATCGACTTCGCCGAAGCCGCCGCCCGGCGGCTGGACGTTCCGTTCCACCTGATCGACATGCGCGGCATCGGAGCGGCCCTCTCAGGGTCGGCGCTAACCGACGACATCGACGTCCCCGACGGCCACTATGCCGAGGACACGATGCGCGTCACCGTGGTGCCGAACCGCAATGCGATCATGCTGTCGATCGGATTCGGCATTGCGGCCGCGCAGGGCGACGATGCGGTGGCCACCGCCGTGCATGGCGGCGACCACTTCATCTATCCCGATTGCCGCCCCGGATTCACGCGCGCCTTTGACGCGATGCAGCAGGCGGCGCTGGACGGCTATGCGGAGGTGCGGCTGCACACGCCCTTCGTCGAGCACAGCAAAGCCGAAATCGTCCGCCAGGGCGCGCGCTATGGCACGCCCTTTGCCGAAACCTGGTCCTGCTACAAGGGCGGCGACCTGCATTGCGGCCGCTGCGGCACCTGCGTTGAACGGCGCGAGGCCTTCCACCTTGCCGGGGTCAGCGACCCCACCGCCTACGCCGACCCGGATTTCTGGGCCGCGGCGATCAAAGGCAAGGAGGAGGGCTGATGTTCCGTATCCGCAAGGAATTCCACTTTTCCGCCTCGCACCAGCTGACCCATCTGCCCGCCGATCACCAATGCGCGCGCCTGCACGGGCACAACTACATCGTCGTGGTCGAACTGGCCGCAAAGACGCTGAATGCCGATGGGTTCGTGCGCGACTACCATGACCTGAAGCCGCTCAAGACCTACATCGACGACAGCTTCGATCACCGCCATCTGAATGATGTCATGGACGCCCCCTCGACGGCCGAGAACATGGCCCGGCATTTCTACGAGTGGTGCGCCCAGCGCTGGCCGGAAACCAGCGCGGTGCTGGTCAGCGAAACCCCCAAGACCTGGGCGGAATACAGGCCATGACCCTGCGCATCGCCGAAATTTTCGGCCCAACGATCCAGGGCGAAGGCGCACTGATCGGGGAGCCCACCGTCTTTGTCCGCGCAGGCGGCTGCGACTACCGCTGCAGCTGGTGCGACAGCCTGCATGCGGTCGACAGCCAGAACCGCGATAGCTGGGCGGCAATGCAGACCGGAGAGGTCTGGGACGAGGTCCGGCGGCTCTCCAGCGGGCAGCCGCTGACAGTGTCCCTGTCCGGCGGCAACCCCGCGATCCAGGACTTCGGCCCGCTGATCGAACTCGGGCGCGCCCAAGGCTACCGCTTTGCCTGCGAGACGCAGGGCTCGGTGGCGCGGCCCTGGTTCGCCGGACTTGATACGCTGGTGCTGTCTCCCAAGCCGCCGTCAAGCGGCGAACAGGTGAACTGGGAGGCGTTTGACGCCTGCCGCCAGGCCGGCGCCGCCGCGCGCCAGCAGGTGATGAAGATCGTGATTTTTGAAGAGGCCGACTACCAATGGGCGCAGGAGGCGCACAGCCGCCACCCTGATCTGCCGCTCTATCTTCAGCCCGGCAACCCGGATGTCGACCCCGCGACCCCGGTCGATCTGGAAGCTTTCGCCGGCCGTCTGCGCTGGCTGACCGAGAAGGCGATGGCCGATGGCTGGTTCGCCGCCCGTATCCTGCCGCAGCTGCATGTCCTGATCTGGGGCAACCAGCGCGGCGTCTGAAATGATGGAACCCACCATGTCCCAAGATATCTACAGCAACCTCAAGCAGCTCGGCGGCGAGACCCGCATCCCCTCCAGCCCGGAAGACGCAGAACTGGAGCGGGTGCCCAACCCGCAGGCGGATGTCGCCTACAACGTGCGGTTCACCGCGCCTGAGTTCACTTCGCTCTGCCCGATGACCGGCCAGCCGGATTTTGCCCATCTGGTGATCGATTATGTTCCCGGCCCTTGGCTGATCGAGTCGAAATCGCTCAAGCTGTTCCTCACATCGTTCCGCAACCACGGCGCGTTTCACGAAGATTGCACCATCTCCATTGCGCGCCGTCTGGCTGATTTCCTTGATCCACAATGGTTGCGGATCGGTGGCTATTGGTATCCGCGCGGTGGCATCCCGATTGATGTGTTCTGGCAGACCGGCCCGCTTCCGGAAGATGTGTGGGTTCCTGATCAGGGTGTTCCCCCTTACCGTGGCAGGGGTTAAAGGCCGCAAGACCTGCCTTGCGTAATCCGGACATACGCGCACATCGCAGCGAATGGCAGCTCTCCCGCCCATCCTCCCAGAACCCGCGCAGACGCAGCGGAAACCAAGCGGGTGCAGCGAGCGGCAGCAAGGTCCCGCACAGCTGACGTCAAGCCTTGATCAACGCATCCAAGGGACTGGGGCGAACCCAGTCCCGTTGCCTTTGCCCTGCATCAGGATTTTTTGAACGCATCCATCAGGGCCGCGCCCAGCGCACCGGTTGAGGTACCCTCGGACCTGCTGGCCGCCTTCCCTTTCGGAGAGCCCGACATCTTGCCCTTGCCAGCCGGCTTACCGCCGTGACGCGGACCTTGCCGGTCGCGCCGGTCCTGGCCGCGCTCATTGCGGCTGTCTCGGGCCGAGGCGCCGCCGTCCTTTTTCATCGTCAGACCAATACGCTTGCGCGGCACATCGACCTCGGTCACCGTGACCTTCACCACCTGCCCAGTTTTCACAATCTCATGGGGGTCCTTGACGAACCGGTCGGCAAGTTGGCTGACATGTACCAAGCCATCCTGATGCACCCCGATGTCCACAAAGGCGCCAAAGGCCGCCACGTTGGTGACGGTGCCTTCCAGCACCATACCGGGTTTCAGGTCAGTGATCTCCTCTACCCCATCGGTGAAGGACGCCGTGACGAAACTGGGGCGCGGGTCGCGGCCCGGCTTTTCCAGTTCAGAGAAAATATCGCGCACTGTGGGCAGGCCTACGCCGCCGCCAACAAAGTCTTCGGCCCGCAACCGCTTCAGCGCCTGCCCGTCTCCCATGATCTGGCGGATATCACGCCCGCAGGCCGAGACAATCTTGCGCGCCACATCATAGCTTTCGGGGTGCACGGCCGAGGCATCCAGCGGCTCCTTTCCATCCCGGATCCGCAGGAACCCCGCACATTGCTCAAAGGCCTTGGGGCCAAGACGTGCGACTTTCAGCAGCTCTTTGCGGGTCGCAAAAGCGCCATTGGCATCGCGGTGCGCGACAATCGCCTCAGCCAGACCCGGGCCAAGGCCCGACACATGTGACAAGAGCGGCGCAGAGGCCATGTTGAGATCGACGCCAACCGCGTTCACCACATCCTCGATCACCGCCTCCAGCGATTTCGAAAGTTTGTGCTGGTCCACATCGTGCTGATATTGGCCAACGCCAATGGATTTCGGCTCGATCTTTACCAGTTCCGCCAACGGATCCTGCAGACGCCGCGCGATGGAGACCGCGCCGCGCAAGGACACATCGAGATCGGGAAACTCCCGCGCCGCCAGCTCGGAGGCGGAATAGACCGAGGCCCCCGCCTCTGAGACCACCACCTTGGTCGGGGCCTTGACCTTGGCAGGCAAGTGTTTCAGCACCTCGGCCACCATCCGCTCCGTCTCGCGGCTGGCAGTACCGTTGCCGATGGCAATGAGCTCAACGCCATGTTCTGCGATCAGCTTGACGATGGATACCTGAGCGCCGCGCAGATCATTCTTCGGCTGAAACGGGTATAGCGTCTCTGTGGCCACCAATTTCCCGGTTGCATCCACCACTGCCGCCTTGACGCCGGTGCGAATGCCCGGGTCCAGCCCAAGCGTTGGTCGCGCACCGGCTGGCGCTGCAAACAGAAGGTCCTTGAGGTTGCGCGCAAAGACCTGGATTGCATCCTCCTGCGCGCGGGCACGCAGATCGCCCATCAGCTCCAGCATCATGGAAAGGGACAGTTTCACCCGCCACGTCCAGCCCGCCACCTTGCGCAGCCACTTGTCGCCGGGACCATCGCCGCCTGCGCCAAGCACAGCTGCCACCATGGCCTCGGCCCGAGCCACGCCTTCCTCCGGGTCCGGGCCGATGTCCAGCGTCAGCACGCCCTCGTTCGATCCGCGCAGCATCGCCAGCGCCCGATGCGAGGGCACATCGGCCCAACGCTCCCTATGGTCGAAATAGTCCGAGAATTTGGCGCCCTCCTGCTCCTTTCCTTCGACCACCTTTGCGGTGAGATATGCCTCGCGCTGCAGAAAGTCCCGCAGACGGCCCAGAAGATCGGCGTCCTCAGTCAGCCGTTCCGTCAGGATGTCACGCGCTCCATTGAGGGCATCCTTCACCGTCGGCACCGCTTCGGAGACGTAGCCCTCGGCCAGCGCCTCGGGCTCAAGGCTGCGATCGGCGAGGATGGCCTCGGCCAGTGGTTCCAGCCCGTTTTCCCGCGCGATCATCGCCTTGGTGCGGCGCTTGGGCTTATAGGGCAGATAGATGTCTTCCAGCTGCGCCTTGGTCTCGGCCTTGGCGATCTTTGCGGCCAGATCGTCGGTCAGCTTGTCCTGACTCTTGATCGTTTCAACGATACTGGCGCGGCGCGCTTCGAGTTCACGCAGGTAGGACAGCCGCTCATCCAAGGTCCGCAGCTGACTGTCATCAAGGCCCCCGGTCGCCTCCTTCCGGTAGCGTGCCACAAAGGGCACGGTCGCCCCTTCATCCAACAGTGCGACGGCGGCGCTCACCTGTTTGGCCCCGGCGCCGATCTCGGTCGCGATGGTCTGTGCTATGCGGGCGCTGATCTCAGGGGAAGTGTCCACGGGGGCTGCTCCTTTGTCTTGTCGGAGGTCCGTCTTAGCTGCCCGCGAAAGCATCGCCAAGAGCATGTTTCACCATCAGCGATGCACCGCACCCGCCGCGTACAGCATTGCCCCTTGCCCCGCGCGCGGCAGAGGCCTAGAACACCTGCCAAACATGGACATTTCATACGGCGGAAAAACATGCTCGACCTGACATATGAACTCCCCAAGCCCAAAGTGATCTCGGGCGCCAAGCACGACTGGGAACTTGTCATCGGCATGGAGGTGCATGCTCAGGTCAGCTCCAATGCGAAACTGTTCTCCGGCGCCTCAACCCAGTTCGGCGCCGAGCCGAACTCGAACGTGTCTTTCGTGGATGCGGCGATGCCGGGCATGCTGCCGGTGATCAACGAATACTGCGTGGAGCAGGCGGTGCGCACCGGTCTGGGTCTCAAGGCCGACATCAACCTCTGGTCCGCCTTTGACCGCAAGAACTACTTCTACCCCGACCTGCCGCAGGGCTATCAGATCTCGCAGCTTTACCACCCCATCGTGGGCGAAGGCGAAGTGCTGGTGGAACTGGGCGACGGCACCGCGCGCATGGTGCGGATCGAGCGCATCCACATGGAGCAGGATGCGGGCAAATCCATTCACGACATGGACCCTAACATGTCCTTCGTGGACCTCAACCGCACCGGCGTCTGCCTGATGGAGATTGTCTCCCGCCCTGATATCCGTGGCCCCGAAGAGGCCGCCGCCTATATCGCCAAGTTGCGCCAGATCATGCGCTACCTAGGCACCTGCGACGGCAACATGCAGAACGGTAACCTGCGCGCGGATGTGAACGTCTCGATCTGCCTGCCCGGCGCCTATGATAAATACCAGGAAACGCAGGATTTCAGCCACCTCGGCACCCGCTGCGAGATCAAGAACATGAACTCCATGCGCTTTATCCAGCAAGCGATCGAGGTCGAGGCCCGCCGCCAGATCGCCATCGTTGAAGCGGGCGGAGAGGTCGAGCAGGAGACCCGCCTTTACGATCCGGACAAGGGCGAGACGCGGTCGATGCGCTCCAAGGAAGAGGCGCATGACTACCGCTATTTCCCCGATCCCGACCTGCTGCCGCTGGAGATCGAACAGGAGTGGGTGGACAACATCAAGGCCAACCTGCCCGAACTGCCGGACGAAAAGAAAGCCCGTTTCATCAAGGAGTTCGGCCTCACCGATTACGACGCTTCGGTGCTGACGGCGGATGTTGAATCGGCCGCCTATTTCGACGAAGTCGCAAAGGGCCGCAACGGCAAGCTGGCCGCCAACTGGGTGATCAACGAGCTGTTTGGCCGCCTCAAGAAAGAAGATCACGACATCACCGACAGCCCGGTCTCCCCGGCGCAGTTGGGCGGGATCATCGATCTGATTTCCTCGGACGCGATTTCCGGCAAGATCGCCAAAGACCTGTTCGAGATCGTCTATACCGAAGGCGGCGATCCGGCAGAAATCGTCGAGGCACGCGGCATGAAACAGGTGACGGACACCGGCGCCATCGAAGCCGCCCTGGACGAGATCATCGCCGCCAACCCCGCGCAGGTGGAAAAGGCCAAGGTGAACCCCAAGCTGGCGGGCTGGTTCGTCGGTCAGGTGATGAAAGCCACCGGCGGCAAGGCCAACCCCAAGGCGGTGAACGAGCTGGTCGCCAAGAAACTGGGCTGAGCCAAACACATCCATTACGAAAGGCGCTCCAACCGGGGCGCCTTTTTTGTTTCTGTCTCGCCCGGCGGCACGCCGGGCAGCGCCCGACCTCCCCCCTGGGAGGGCGCTTCGCACCCACCCGAGGTCGGGCACTACCCTTTTCGTTCACCCGCTAGATATCAACGGAAGGCTTGTTCCAGCCTTTTGAGGCCTTCGGTGGAGTGCTTGGCTTTGGGGCAGTGTCCTTCAAACCGCGTATCAACTGCGGCATTCCATGGTCCAAGAGCCAATCCATTCCACGTGAACCGGCAGTCGTTGCCGCGCCGGTTGCGGCTGCCCCGATCAGGGTGACAAAGGCAAAGGCGACAGGATAGTTCTTGATCTTCTCCCAAACCGCCCGCAGGCGCCCGGTGGCCTGCTCCAAGACCTCCGCGTCCGGCACCGGCGGCTGCAACGTCTCCTCGACCGCGTCCAGCTCGATCTGCAACTCCTTCAAGGCGGTGCGGTATTCCACGATGCGCGAGGGCGGCATGTCATCAGGCAGATTGTCCCGATGCTGGCCAAGCGTCATCGCGTTGAAGACCTCATTCTCCAACGCTCGCTTCGCCCGCGCAACCTCATGCTGTAGCGCATGTTTCTGGGTAATGAGGTCGATGATCCCCTCCACGCGAATGGCGTCTTCTTCCTTGCCCTCTCCCCACTCCTCATCCGGGATCAGCGCGATGTCGTGCATCAGCTGCCAATGGCTGTCCCAATCCTGGGTCAATGGCTTCCCTGCGAGGATGGCCTCGTACCAGCGGATCCAGAAGGCGTGACCAGGGGCGGTTTCCATCCAGGTGCGGCCTGTGGCCCAGGCCTCAGCCATGTTAGCGGGCATGTCCTCAGGCCAGAGCGGACGGGCGCGGAGGTCAACAGCCTGTTCAAGCTCAGGGATATCTCCCCTCAGCACTCCCCAAGAGTAGCCGCCGTCGGCGGCGGCTACGGATTTGGAGGCGTAGCCGGTGGCGTGGCCGTCGGCCTCAGAGGCGGCATCGGCGGCGGTTTTGGATGCGTGGGCGGCGCGGGCAGCGCGGGCGGAACCAGAGGCATCAGAGCCAGCGGAGAAGGCAGTGAAACCCGCGAAGGCGGTTGTGGAGGTGGAGGAGTCGGCGGCCTGTTTGAAACTGGCGGCCGACATTTTGGCCGCAGCAACCGATATCAATATGCTGCGGGACAGAGGCAAGACGGTTAAACCACTTTTGCGAGCCCAGTCATCCGGCAAAACTCCCACCCACATCGGAAACACCCGCAACGCTGCGCGGGTGGCGAGGGTGACAGCCCATTCATAGCGGCGTTCCTCGGGCAGCGCCTCCAGCCACGCCTTGAAACTCTTCTCATCTACAATCTCGCTGACGTACAAATGCGTGGCCCCTTGCCAACCTTCACCCTGCAATGCCTCCACCCTGCCCGCAGCCCGGATAGGTTGCAAGCCTGCCCTTGACGCCCTTCGCGCTCTAGCCCAGCGTGGCGGCGAACGAATACCCTCCACGGAGCACGCCATGAATACCCAATTCGATCAGGCCCTTCAGGACCGGCTCATCCGCTATGCCGCCATCGACAGTCAAAGCGATGAGACCTCGCCCTCCTCCCCCAGCACCGCGATCCAGTTTGATATGCTGAACCTTCTGGTGGAGGAGCTGAAAGAGATCGGCGCGAGCGATGTGGAACTGACAGACTATGGCACCGTGCTGGCCACCGTTCCGGGCACGGCTGAGGGGCCGACGGTGGGCTTCCTTGCCCATGTGGACACCGCGCCGCAGTTCAATGCAGCGGGCGTGAAGCCGCGCCTGATCAAGGGCTACAATGGCGGCGACATCACCTTTCCCGACAATCCCGATCTGGTGCTCTCGCCCAAGGATCACCCCTATCTGGCGACCAAGGAAGGCCACGATCTGATCACCGCCTCTGGCACCACCCTGCTTGGCGCCGACGACAAGGCGGGCGTGGCCGTGGTGATGACCCTTGCCCAGCACCTGATCGAAAACCCCGAAATCCCCCATGGCCCGATCCGCATCGCATTTACCCCGGACGAGGAAATCGGGCGCGGTGTCGATCCGCGCCTGCCCAAGGATCTGGGCGTCGATTTCGCCTATACGCTGGATGGCAGCGATGTCGGCGAAATCATCTATGAAAGCTTCTCTGCCGACCGCGCGGTGGTGATGATCAAGGGCGTATCGATCCATCCCGGCTGGGCCAAGGAGAAACTGGTCAATGCCGCGCATCTGGCCGCGAAGATCGTGCAGACCCTGCCGCAGGCAACGATGACACCGGAAACCACGGACGAACGCGAAGGTTTTCTGCATGTCACCGATATGAATGGCGGCTCTTCGGAGATGGAGATCAAGCTGATCCTGCGCGATTTCGAACGTGACGGGCTGGCCGCCAAGGGCGAATTGCTGCGCAAGGTCTGCGATGCCGTGCAGGCAAGCGAGCCACGCGCCGAAATCACCTGCGAGATCTATCCACAGTACCGCAACATGCGCTATTGGCTGGAAGAGGACATGACCCCGGTGGATCTGGCGCTTGAGGCCTGCAAGGCCAACGGGATCGAGCCGATTTCGGTCCCGATCCGCGGCGGAACAGATGGATCGCGCCTGACCGAACTGGGGGTGCCGACGCCGAATATCTTTTGCGGGATGCAATGCGTGCACGGACCGCTGGAGTGGGTCTCGGTTCAGGATATGGCGGCGGCCACCAATGTCTGCCTGACCCTCGCAGAGCTGGCGGTCAAGAAGTAGCCAAACGCCGCTGTAGACAGAATGTCACGGGCCGCTTCCGGCCCGGTGGCACATCTTGACCCGGCCCTCCCTTCCGCTAAACCTCGGGGGCCAGTCCGGCGATCGCTCAGGAGATCACGATGCAAGAGTTCGAGTACAAAGTTGTTCCTGCCCCCCACAAAGGCACAAAAGCCAAGGGCGTGAAGACGCCGGAGGACCGCTTTGCCTATTCGATCGAAAATATCCTCAATCAGATGGCGGCTGAAGGCTGGGAGTATCAGCGCGCCGAATTGCTCCCGTCCGAAGAACGTTCAGGGCTGACCGGCTCGACCACCAACTGGCGGAACGTGCTGATCTTTCGGCGTCAGATGTCGCCTGCTCCGGTCCAAGCGGCCCCGTTTCAGGACACCGCGCCCGCTGAGCCACCACTGACCGCTCAGGCGCTTTCTGATGTAGAAACGCACAGTCCAGCCCCGGATATGACCGCCGAAGTTCAAGCTCAAGAGGAGGCGACCGGCACGCAGCAGCCCCCTGAAGAGCCAATGGCAGATGATAACAGCCGTCCGCTGCATCGCCATATCCGCGTGTCAGACTCGCGGGACGAACAGTAAACCAGACCGCCGCGCAAACCGCGCAGGGCAGCGATGGTCAACTGCCGATATCGAGCGCCAGCGCATGAATGCGGGGCACGATGTCCCCCAGCGCCTTGTGCACAGCGCGATGCTGGGCCACCCGGTTCATCCCCGCAAAGGCCTCAGCCCGGATCATCACATTAAAGTGACTCTCGCCGCGCCCGTCATGGCCCGCATGACCGATGTGGCTGTCGCTGTCGTCAACGACCTCCAGGTGGCTCGGATTGAACGCCTCCTGCAGGCGATTTTCCATTTCTTGTTTGATGCTCATTTTCCGCTCACTCTCATAAAAATTTCCCCTCCCCCCTTCTATCTTCCGCCCCTTAGACTAAACTGCTTGCTCCGAGTCGAGCAGAACCGAATTAGAAGGTGCGCCCATGAGCAAATCAGATCCCTTTGGTTTCGATATGTCCGTCCGCTCCGCGAAAAAGAAGAACCCACGCGGACGAAGGGCAGTCTCCGGAGCCCAGGAAACATCCGTGCGCACCTGCGCCAAGGAAGGCTGCGACGAGCCAGGCAAGTTCCGCGCGCCCAAAGCGCCTGACGTTCTGGACGAATATGTCTGGTTCTGTCAGGAGCACGTGCGCGAATATAATCAGAAATGGAACTTCTTCCAGGGTACGACAGAGGCCGAACTGAATGCCCAGGCCTCCAAGGACAAGGTCTGGGAGCGTCAGACCCGCCCCATGGGTGATCCGGAAGCCCGCGCTTGGGCGCGTCTTGGCATTGAGGATCCGCATCAGGTGCTGGGCGCCAATGCCACGCGCAACCCCGGCAAGAACGCCAAAGCTGGCCGCCGCCTGCCTGCCACGGAACGCCGCGCGATCGAAATTCTGGAGGCCAAGGATGACTGGTCCAAGGCCGAAATCCGGAAAGCCTACAAAAAGCTGATCAAGGTTTTGCACCCCGACATGAATGGCGGCGATCGCAGCCAGGAAGAACAGCTGCAAGAAGTGGTCTGGGCCTGGGATCAAATCAAGGACAGCCGTAGCTTCAAGTAACCTGCCTGCGGCACTGCATCAGGTCGCTCTGCCGGGCGCTCCAGATCTTGGGGCGCCTTTTGTGGATGACTGCCCATCGCAGCCCCTGAGGACCGGGCAGATCAGGCCAGTTTCAGATCACTTTCGGGCCAAACACCGCGTCATATGGTTTCACGTCCACCTTTCGCTTGCCCTTACCGGTCAGATCAGGCACCAATCCCCCGAATTACGCCCTGCTGGTTGAAACAGGGCACAGAGATAAGGATCGACTGCGATGAGCGACGGCATGCTGGATATGAATGCGAAACCGACCGAGACCGTTTCGGTCCGCGATGTGTTTGGGATTGACACCGACATGACCGTAAAGGGCTTTGCAGAAGGCTCTGACCGTGTGCCCGCGCTGGATCCCACCTACAAGTTCGACCCGGACACCACGCTGGCAATCCTGGCAGGCTTCAGCCACAATCGCCGCGTGATGATCCAAGGTTATCACGGCACGGGTAAGTCGACCCATATCGAACAGGTTGCCGCGCGCCTGAACTGGCCGTCGGTTCGCGTGAACCTCGACAGTCACATCAGCCGGATCGACCTGATCGGCAAGGACGCGATCAAACTGCGCGACGGCAAGCAGGTGACCGAATTCCACGAAGGCATCCTGCCGTGGGCGCTGCGCAACCCGGTTGCCATCGTCTTTGACGAATATGACGCCGGCCGCGCCGACGTAATGTTCGTGATCCAGCGTGTGCTGGAGCATGACGGCAAGCTGACCCTCCTCGATCAGAACGAGATCATCACCCCGAACCCCTTCTTCCGCCTGTTTGCCACCGCAAACACGGTGGGTCTGGGCGACACCACCGGCCTCTATCACGGCACCCAGCAGATCAACCAGGCCCAGATGGACCGCTGGTCGCTGGTCGCGACGCTGAACTATCTCAGCCATGATGCGGAAACCGCCATCGTTTTGTCCAAAGCGCCACATTACAACACCGAGAAGGGCCGCAAGGCCGTCAGCCAGATGGTGACCGTCGCGGACCTGACCCGCACCGCCTTCATGAACGGGGATCTGTCCACCGTGATGTCGCCCCGGACCGTGATCAACTGGGCACAAAACGCCGAGATCTTCCGCGACGTGGGCTATGCCTTCCGCCTGTCGTTCCTCAACAAATGCGACGAGCTGGAGCGCCAGACCGTGGCCGAATTCTACCAGCGTTGCTTTGACGAGGAACTGCCCGAAAGCGCGGCAAACGTGAGCCTCGGCTGACGCGAAAAGACCCGCCCGGTCGGAAGTCCGGGCAGTGCCCGACCGCCCCCATGGCCGGGCACTTCGTTTCCGCCCGCGGTCAGGCACCGCCCTTTGAACCAGAACTGAAGTCTGGACATCAGTGGCGCCTGGCGAAATGATCGGACCAAGGACCGCTTGCGCCATGACCAAACAAAACGACAACCCCGCCGATCCGTTCAAGAAGGCCCTGGCCGAAGCGACCAAGGTTATGGCTGACGATGCGGAACTGTCGGTCAGCTACTCGGTCGACCCGTCTGGTTTGTCGGGCGACTCCATGCGGCTGCCGCAAGTCTCCCGCCGGATGACGCGCGAAGAGGTGCTTTTGGCGCGTGGCACGGCGGATGCATTGGCGCTGCGGCACAAGTTCCACGACGATGGGGTCCATGCGAAATACGCGCCGCAAGGCGAAATGGCCCGCGACATCTATGAGGCGATGGAAACCGCCCGCTGCGAGGCGATGGGCGCGCGTCACATGCCCGGCACCGCATCGAACATCGACGTCAAGATCCGCAACGAGGCGATCCGGCGCGGCTATGACCAGATGAAATCCTCATCCGAGGCGCCTCTGGCCGCTGCCGCAGGGTATCTGGTGCGCCAGATGGCCACCGGACGTCCCCTGCCTGAAGGCGCCGCCAACGTCGCCGAGCTGTGGCGCGGCTTCATCGAGGCCGAAGCGGGTGAGACGCTGGAAAACCTCGACGAGAAGATCGCCGATCAGGCGGAATTTGCCCGCTTTGCCCGCCAGATCATCACCGATCTCGGCTATGGCGATCAGCTGGGCGAGGATCCCGATCAGCTCGATGACGATCAGGAAGATCAGGCCGAAGAGGACGCCGAAGAGCAACAGGACCCCGACAGCACCGGCGAAGATGACTCGGACGACGAGCAGGCTGATGCGGATGCCGAGCAGGCCCAGGAACAGCAGCAGGACGAAAGCCAGGCCCAGGTCTCGATGGACGAGATGGCCGAGGACGAGCTGACCGAAGAGACCGAAATGCCCGATGGCGAGGCACCGCTCGAGCCGCCCCCGCCGCCGCCCGTTTCCGAGGCTGATCCGGATTACAAGGTCTTCCTGGACACCTACGACGAGGAAATCGCCGCCGAAGATCTGGCGGAGCCTGCCGAACTGGAGCGCCTGCGTGCCTATCTGGATCAGCAGCTTGAACCGCTGAAGGGAGCTGTGTCGCGCCTTGCCAACAAGCTGCAGCGCCGCCTGCAGGCGCAGCAGAACCGATCCTGGGAGTTCGACCTCGAAGAAGGCATTCTGGATGCAGGACGTCTGGCACGGGTTGTCGCCAACCCGACCACGCCCCTGTCGTTCAAGCGCGAGAAGGACACCGAGTTCCGCGACACGGTGGTGACGCTGCTCCTTGATAACTCTGGCTCCATGCGGGGCCGCCCGATCTCGATCGCGGCGATCTGCGCAGATGTTCTGGCCCGCACGCTGGAGCGCTGCAACGTCAAGGTAGAGATCCTCGGCTTTACCACCCGCGCCTGGAAAGGCGGCCTCGCGCGCGAGGCCTGGCTGAACGACGGTCGCCCGCAGCAACCCGGACGCCTGAACGACCTGCGCCACATCATCTACAAGGGCGCCGATGCGCCCTGGCGCCGGGTTCGCCCGAACCTCGGTCTGATGATGAAAGAAGGCCTGTTGAAGGAGAACATCGACGGCGAGGCGCTGGAATGGGCGCACCGCCGCATGGTGGGCCGCCCCGAAGCGCGCAAGATCCTGATGGTGATCTCCGATGGTGCGCCGGTGGATGACTCAACCCTGTCGGTGAACCCGGCGAACTATCTGGAAAAACACCTGCGCGATGTGATCGCCATGGTGGAGCGACGCAAGCAGGTGGAGCTTCTGGCGATCGGCATCGGCCATGATGTGACGCGCTATTACGACCGGGCGGTGACCATCACCGATGTTGAGCAGCTGGCCGGCGCAATGACCGAGCAGCTTGCCGCCCTCTTTGATAGCGATCCGCGCGCACGCGCGCGCATCATGGGCATGAAAAAGGCAATGTAAGCGAGCAGCTCCATGGCGCAGCACAGGATCGAGTATTTCTACTCTACGCATTCCGCCTTTGCCTATCTGGGCTCTCGGCGCCTTTCAGAGATCTGTGCCGCCCATGACTGCCAGCTGATCCACCGGCCTTTCCTTTTGTCCCCTGTGGTGGAACAGGCGGGCGGTCAGCCATTCGCCAAACGCAGCCAAGCGCATGTGGACTATTTCTTCGGACGGGAAATCGAACGCTGGGCCGCCTTTCGCGGCGTCTCCATCATCGACTATCGCCCGACCTACCATGACAACCCGCTGACGCTTTCAAGCGGAATGGTGATCATGGCCGAGCGTCTGGGGCAGGATGTCGACGCCCTGGCCCACGCCCTGCTTGCGGGGCATTGGCGCGACGACATCGACCTTATGAACCCCGACCAGCTGTCGGAAGCGGCCCGCGAGGCGGGCCTTGATCCCGCACCGCTGCTTGCAGGCGCGCTGGAGCCGGAGGTGCAGGCGGTTCTTCAGGCCAACACAGATGCAGCGCTGGAGATGCACCTCTTTGGCTCGCCCACCTACGTGCTGGATGGGGATCCCTACTACGGACAGGACCGCCTCGAACTTCTTGAGCACGCGCTGCGCCACCCCTTCCCAAAGGGAGCCTTCCGAAACCCGTCTGTCGACCCAGATTGAGTTTCCCGGGTTGCACCCGGCCCCGCTTCGCGGTTCTCTAGCGCGGATCATACTCGCTGGCGAAGGAGGCCCCATGTACCAGTCATTCAATGTGACAGCCCGTCCCGAACAGGGGCCACCACGGCTTGAGGCCCTGCGCAAAGAGCTGTCGAGCGCGGCATTGGACGGCTTTCTGATCCCCCGCGCGGACGCGCATCAGGGCGAATACGTCGCGGCCCGCGATGAGCGTCTCTCCTGGCTCACGGGCTTTACCGGCTCGGCAGGGTTTTGCGCCGTGCTGCAGAATATCGCGGGTGTTTTCATCGACGGACGTTACCGGACCCAGGTCAAACAACAGGTCGCGGAACAGGCCTATACGCCCGTACCCTGGCCCGAAGTGCAGTTGCACGACTGGCTGAAGGAACAACTGCCAAGGGGCGGACGCATCGGATTCGACGCCTGGCTTCATGCGGCGGGGCAGATCTCGTCGCTAAGCGATAGGCTTGAGGGGACAGGCATCCTCCTGGAACCATGCGACAACCTGGTTGACCGCATCTGGGAGGATCAGCCCCCTGCCCCCATGAAGCCCGTGGTCGCGCACCCGGACGCTTACGCCGGAGAAAGCGCCGCTGACAAATGCACGCGGCTTGCCAAAGATCTGGAAAACGCCGGGCAGACAGCTGCTCTGATCACCCTTCCCGACAGCATTATGTGGCTGCTCAATATTCGCGGCTCGGACATCCCGCGCAATCCAGTTGCCCATGGCTTTGCCATCCTCCACAGCGATGCACGCGTTGACCTCTTCATGGCCGAAGAGAAACTGGCGGGGCTGTCAGACCACCTTGGCGCTTCGGTTACTGTGCGCCCTCCCGCTGCCTTCCTCGAAGCCGTCGCTGCACTCAACGGGAACATCGCAGTGGATATCGATACGGTTCCGCAGATCGTTGCCGAAACCCTTGGCGAGCGCCTCGTTCCCGGAGGTGATCCCTGCGCCCTGCCCAAGGCCTGCAAGAACGCGGCCGAGATCGAGGGTAGCGCCGCTGCACATCTGCGTGATGGCGCGGCCGTGGTTGAACTCCTGGCCTGGCTGGATGCGCAGGCGCCGGGAACGGTCACGGAAATCGATGTCGTCAAAAAGCTAGAGGAGTTGCGCCGCAGGGACGAGCGCCTGCGCGATATCAGCTTTGACACCATCGCAGGAACTGGAGCCAATGGCGCGGTGATCCACTACCGGGTCACAACCGAAACTGACACAGTCCTCAAGGAGGGCGATCTCTTGGTTCTGGACAGCGGCGGGCAGTATCTGGACGGCACTACAGATATTACCCGCACCATCGCGATCGGAACGCCCGGATCTGATGAACGTGCGGCGTTTACGCGCGTGCTGCAGGGCATGATCGCCATATCCCGACTGCGCTGGCCCAAAGGGCTTTCGGGCCGCGATATCGAAGCCATTGGTCGTATGCCTCTGTGGATGGCGGGACAGGATTTCAATCACGGTCTCGGTCACGGTGTCGGCGCCTATCTCAGCGTCCATGAAGGGCCGCAGCGACTGAGCCGTGCTTCTGCCGTTCCCTTGCAGGCGGGCATGATCCTTTCGAACGAACCGGGGTATTACCGCGAAGGCGCCTTTGGCATCCGCATCGAAAACCTCATCGTTGCCGAGGCCGCGCCGCGCATTGCCGGAGGCGACGCGGACCGGGATATGCTCAGTTGGCGCACGTTGACCTTCGCTCCCATCGACCGGCGGCTGATTGACGCAGATCTGCTATCAGGGGAAGAACGCACCTGGCTGAACGCCTATCATGCCGAAGTCGCCCAGAAAATCCGACCTCACGTCAGCCCGGCCGCGCAGGCCTGGCTTGATGACGCGACGGCTGCGATCTGATACCCCGATGTTACAAAACGCGGGCAAGACGACATTTGGACACTGACGAGATGGGACAGAACACATGAGCAATATTCGAATTCGCAAAGCAGAAGGCACCTGGGTGGTCCGCTCTGGCGGCGCCGTTCTTGGCGAGACAAGCCGCGCACTGGAGCTGAGCGAGGACGGATACGAGCCGGTGATCTATTTCCCACGCGAAGATATCGCGATGGCCTTTCTCGATCCAAGCAGCAAGACCAGCCATTGCCCGCACAAGGGGGATGCCAGCTATTTCTCGATCGTGAACAAGTCCTCAGTGACCGAGAATGCCGCCTGGAGCTATGAAAACCCGATCGAGGCTGTATCTGAAATCAAGGGATATCTGGCGTTCTACACCAGTGACTCCGTCAAGGTCGAGCAGCTCTGATATATCAGGATCAGCCCGAGCCAATGCGGCTTGGGCTGGCCCTGCTCGTCGGCAAGCAAGAAATGATGCCAGTCTTGATGAACCCTTCCGCGCGATGCCCCGGAAAGGTCAAAAAGCCGCTGACAAACAGACTTACAGAAGAACGCTACGCGCTAGATGCCTCTTGGCCTGCTCCAACGCCTCACCTGAGCCAAAGACGTTTGCCTCTTTGGCGCATTCTATCGCGTAGTTGACCAAGGCTTGTAGGGCCGCCTGTTCTTTGTCCTGCTCGCTCAATTTGTTTTTTGCTTCGACCTCTTGCGGGTCGAATTCATAAGTACGCATAATTTTCCTTCCGCACCCAAGTAACGCCCGTTACTGTTAACCATAGTTCACAACAGCACTGGTCCAATCAAGCGAAAGAAAAAATTAATACATGCGTGACGCAGATGCATCGCAATTAAGTGGCCGTTTGTTGCGCGTTTTCATCACGGTCTACGACGAAATGTCGGTCAGCAAGGCCGCCGAGCGGTTGCATACCAGCCAATCGACCGTGAGCCACAACCTTGAAAAGCTGCGCAGCATCATTGGTGACAAGCTGTTCCTGCCCTCGGGGCGCGGGATCGTCCCAAGCGCACGGGCTGAACGTCTTGCCCCAAAGGTTCGCCGTCTGCTGGCACAAATGGATGCCCTCCTCGACACGGGCGAGTATGTGCCACAAAACGATCCAGACCCCTTCGTCATCGCGACGAACGGTGGCGTGCTGGTCCCAGAGGTCACCAAGATTTGCCAGACGATCTGGCGTGAAGTGCCTTCAAAGAAGCTGGTATTCCGGGAATTGGGAACGCGTGGGAACGCCGAAAGCATGCTGGGAAAAGGAGAAGCGGATTTTGCAATCACGCCGCGGCCCGCAAATTTTCCACTGACGCTGAAGCATACACATCTGTTCACCGAAGACTTCAAAGTCTTTTACGACCCTCAGGCCCGAGACCCGATCAAGGACATCTACGAGTACAGCGCCGCGCGCCATGCAACCCTGGACTTTGGTGGCTCGACCAAAAGCATCGTTCAAACATTTCTCGACGATCTGAACCTCAGTCGCAACGTCGCAGTGAAAGTCCCGAATGTCTGGCTTCTGGCAGAACTGATCCGCGGAACCGACATGATTGCGACCCTGCCAAGGATGTTGCAATTCTCGGCCTTCCGCCATCTCGATCATTGCACGCTCCCCCTCAGCATTCCTGCGGCGCGTTTCGATCTGATCTGGCATCAGCGCTATGACGACAGTGCGCGCCTGCGTTGGCTGCGTGATACTCTGACCCGGGTTTTCAAGGCCTGAGACAGGCGCGGCAATCCACTGCCCGGCTAGCTATGTTCTTCTGCGGCGGTGGCAACCAAGGCGCGGTTATAAGCCTTGAGCGCATCCACATGATGCAGCGTGCCCAGCAGGACGAGATCCCCTCCCTGTGTCGCATCCACGACCGGCAAGTAAGGCACATCCGCACGATCGAACACCGGCAAAGCGGCCTCAAGCGATTGATCTGACCGCAGGACCAGCCCCTGCTCCATCATCAACGCACAGTCCTCTTCGGTGGCACCACGCGGATCGCCCAACGGCCGCATCAGGCTGCCAACGCTCAACAGTGCAAGAAGATAGGCCTGCGGGCCGGCCGCACAGTGGATGTTCCTACGCTCAAGCTGCGTCAGGAAGAAAGAGCGGTCCACCAGCCGTGAGGCCAGCGCTGTTGACAGGGAGACCGCCACCATGACGGCAAGACCGATCTGCCAGTCGCCGGTCAGCTCGAATACGATCAGCGTTGTGGAAATCGGCGCGCCAAGAACCGCCGCCGCCACTGCACCCATGCCCGCAAAGGCATACAGCGTATGCGTGCCGGACACATCCGGCAGGATCGAGGTTGCGATCAGCCCAAAAGCCAGCCCAGTCATCGCCCCAATCATCAAGGACGGAGAGAAGACCCCTCCTCCCATGCGCCCGCCCATGGTCACCGCAACCGCGACAGCCTTGACCAGTGTAAAGAGGATCGCCTGCGAAAGTACCAGACCGCCGGTCAGCGCCAGTACCGTGGTCTCATAGCCGACACCAATGATATGGGGAAACCAGATAGCAATCACGCCCAGAAGCGCCCCGGAGACAGCCGGACGCAGCCAGCGCGGCAGCGACAGAGCGTTTTGCACCTCGGTTCCCAGGTTGTCGGCCCAAAAAATCGAGCGCATCAGGATCACCGCCACCAGGCCGCACACCAGCCCCAAGATCAAAAAGGCGGGCAGCTCCACATAAAACTGGAGCGCTCCGGGCGTGTTCAGGGTGAATTCGGTGACGTCACCGTACGCGAGCCGGTTGATCACAGTCCCGGCGACCGAAGCGATCACGATTGGCGCGAAAGCATGGACCGCGAAATGGCGCAGCACCACTTCCAGCGCGAACAAAGCCCCTGCGATGGGGGCGTTGAAACTGGCGGACACGGCAGCGGCAACAGCGCAGCCCAAGAGATCCCGCCCGGTGATACCATCTGCCTTGATCCGGTCGCTCACCCAGCTCGAGATGACCCCTGCCAGATGTACGACAGGCCCTTCGCGCCCCGAAGAGCCGCCGGTAGACAGCGTCAGGAATGAAGCCATGGCCGAGCCCAGCCCTTCGCGGATTTCCACCCGCCCGTTGCGCATCGCGGCGCCCTCGATCACATCGGCCACGGATCGCACCCGCCCATCCGGCGTGAAATGGTGCAGGATCAGCCCAACGATCAGCCCACCCACGGTGGGTATGATCAAAAGCACATACCAGGGCAGGCCTTGTGCAAAACTATGCAGGAAATCGACGTCATCCGCACCATAGACCCAGCCCTGCAGCGCCGTAATGCCCTTGCGAAAGGCGAGCGCTGCAAATCCGGCGGCCACACCGATCAAAAGAGCAATCAGCCAGAACTGAAACTGACTGGGTCCGCGATGTAGCAGGATACGCCAGATGTCCCGCAGCCATGCTAGCCCCTGCAGGGCTAGGGCTCTCAATCCTTGTCTGGGGTGCTCAATCATGGTGCGCCTAAATTCATCTGATTTATCCATTTAGGCAGAACAGGTTGCCAAACTGCAAACCCCTGACACCAAAAGCAGGCAAAAAACCTATCCGGTCAACAAGGCTCCTGCCGCCGCACGCGCCTCTTTGGTGATCGTGTCGCCAGATACCATACGAGCGATTTCATCAACACGCTCAGCCTCGCTCAGGGGCACGACTTCAGATAGTGTCATGCCCTCCATGACTCGTTTTTGTACCCGCCAGTGATGCGCGCCCTGGGCGGCCACCTGAGGGGAGTGCGTCACCACAAGCACCTGACCGCCTTCAGCCAGGGATTTAAGTCTGCGCCCTACGGCATCGGCCGTTGCGCCGCCAACACCGCGATCGATCTCGTCGAAAATCAGCGTCTTGTCCTGCTCATCACCGCGCAGACAAACCTTCAACGCCAGCAGAAACCGGCTGAGTTCCCCGCCAGATGCAATCTTGTTCAATGGTCCTGCCGGTGCACCGGGATTGGTGGCCACCGTAAAGGCCACATCGTCTTGCCCGTCGGGACCTGCCTGACCTTTCGCGATCCGCGTTTCAAAGACAGCGCGCTCCATCTTGAGTGGCGCAAGTTCCGCCATCACCGCTGTGTCCAGTGCGGAGGCCTGCTTGCGGCGCAGGTCGCTCAACGCTTCAGCCGCTTTTGCATAGCGGTCCTCTGCCTCTCGCAAGGCGGTCTCCTGATCCGCCAGATCCTGATCCCCCGCATCCAGAGCCGCGAGTTTCGCGCGCAGAGCATCCGCGTGGACAGACAGGTCATCCGGCAAGACATCATGCTTTCGTGCCATGGCACGTATGGCAAAAAGCCTCTCTTCGCAGGCTTCCAGATCTGCGGGATTGAAATCGAGGCTTTCAAGAACACGCTCAACCCCGTCCTGGGCATCCGCCAATTCGATCATGGCACGGCTTAGCGCGGCCAGCGGCTCGTCAAGGCTTGCCTCATCGGCGCCTGTGACCCCTTCCAGCCAACGCTGCGCCTCTCCAAGGCCGGATCCGCGCCTTCGCTCAAAAGGGCATGGGCGCGCGCGATGTCTCCGCGGATACGCTCTGCGCCTTGCATCTGGCGACGACGCGCGTCCAGTGCTTCATCCTCACCGGGTTCGGGCGCCAGTTTGTCCAGCTCCGCCACGGCGTGACGTAGGAATTCCTCTTCAGCCTTCACCGCATCGAGCGCCGCCCGGGTAGCCTCTACCGTTTTGCGGGCCCGTGCCATGTCGCTCCATGCGCTGCGCGTGGCCGCCAAGGCCTGCTCAGCGCCTGCGAAAGCATCCAGAAGGCCGCGGTGACCCTTGGGATCCAGAAGCCCACGATCGTCATGCTGGCCGTGCAGTTCCACCAGCGTTTCGGACAAGGCACGCAATACCTCGCCCGAGCAGCGCCGGTCGTTGACCCAGGCTGTCTTGCGCCCTTCGGACGTATTGACCCGCCTTAGGATCAACTCGCGCCCCGTCGGCAGGCCTGCCTCTTCCAGTACGCGATGGGCCGGGTGATCCTCTGCAAGGTCGAATTCTGCTACGACCTCCCCCTGTTTGGCCCCTTGCCGCACCAATTCAGCGCGCCCACGCCAGCCAAGAACAAAACCGAGCGAATCCAGCAGGATCGACTTGCCGGCACCCGTCTCACCGGTCAGCACATTCAGACCGGGCTGAAAGTACAGCTCGAGATGATCGATGATCAGGATATCGCGAATATCAAGCGCACGCAGCATTGCCTTGCCCC